>DASPOP010000325.1:0-4410 GCA_035625955.1 Steroidobacteraceae bacterium
CGTGAGAGCATAGAGCGTGATCTGCTCCGCCTTGGTCATCTGCCGGTTGTAGGAACCGGAGGTGTCGACGAGCAGATAGACGCCGGTGTTGCGCGCCGCTGGCGGCGCGCAGCTCGCGAGCGCGAGCGCGCCGGCGAGCAACAGAGCCAGGCGTTTCATGACTGCGCCTCCTTCCACGCCTCGGGCTCCGCGGCGCGCGCCGCGCCCGCCGTTGCGTGACCGTCGCCGGCCCCGAGCAGCATGCGGGTCTCGATCCACAGCGGCACGAACAGCGGCAGGTCGTAGACCCGGCAGGCGAGGGTGCCGAGGTGGCGGCAGCCGTTGCCGAGCAGCCGCAGGATCAGCGCCAGCGTCTGCAGCATCGCGATGCCCATCAGGCCCACCACGGTGCGCAGCGAGTGCACGAAGGTCTCGAGCGGAATCGCCACGAACACCAGCGCGAAGGGCAGGACGAAGCCCATGCCCATCTGCGCCGCGGTCGTGATCCACAGGTGCGAGTTCACGAGCCCGGTGGAGGCATCGCCACGCAGCAGCGCGTTGGTCGCCATCTCATCGAGCAGCAGCACTTCGCGCATGTAGGCGAGCCCGGCCTCGATGCTCGCCATCAGCAGCAGGATCAGGAAGGTGATCATCACCATGCGCACGCGGATCTTGTCCGACAGCGCGCCGATCACCGGGAACAGCCGGGTGATGCGCAGCGACTCCATCAGGAACAGCCCCATGGAGATCTCCACCATGATGATCACCAGGGCGGCGATGTCGGCGGTGCGATAGGCGCCGATGAAGTTGGTGCCGCCGACCATCTCGGCCATGGGACGCGCGATCAGGGTGAAGTTGACCGCCGTACCGGCAGTCGCCACCGCCAGCACCAGCGCCGAGATGAAGAAGTACACGATCGACGAGGACGAGAGCACCGACAGCGCGCGGTCTTCGCCGCGCACGATCGCCTCGTATTCCTCCATGTGGCGGTCGATCGCCTGGGAGCGGCCGATGACGCTCTCGACGCTCTTGTTCACGTGCCCGAGCGTCTCGCGGATCAGACGCCAGTCGGGCATCATGCGGCGCAGGAGCGCGTGGCGTTCGCCGCTCGCCTTGCGATAGTCGTCCATTGCCTCGGCGTGGGCCTTGACCATGGACTTGTGAATGTCGGCGAGGATCTCCGCCCCGGCGTTGCGCGCATCGAGGTTGGCGACGACCTTGACCGCCTGCGCCCAGCCGGGCGCCTCGGGGGGCACTTCCGCGGCTTCCTCCTGGTCCTCCTCGATGCGCTGAATCGCCTCGCTCAGCCGCCGATGCATGTCCGGATAGCCGGCGAGATCCTTGCGCACGGTGTCGGCGACGCGGGCAAACTCGCGCTCGACGATGCGCTCCTTGGCTTCACGGCCTGCTGCCAGCAACACCGCGCGGTTGCGCGCCGCGAGACGCTCCTGGCCGCGGATCACCGCGTGCGAAGCCACCCGCAGTCCGCGGGAGAGCGCGCCGGCGGCCGCCAGCAGCAGCTGATGAGCCGTGCCCCGGGCGAAGTACAGGGCCGCGATCAACAGCAGCAGCAGTATCGCAGCCGACAGCGCCGGCCACGGAGTGATCGTCAGCAGGTTGGACAGGGTCATGAGCGTGCTCGCTTGTCGGCTGACCGACAGGACTCAGGTGAATCGATTACGCAGCCGGGCTGCGTGACTGCAGAACGCGGGAAAGCGCTGCATGCGCGCCGGCGGGGGCCGTCCCGGAATACACCGGTTCGGAGGAGAGGCCGCGACCCGGGCTCCGCCGTATCGCGTTCCATGCTGGCAACCCCGCTGTCATAGGAAATCCCTTAGACCGGTGGCTTTGCGACCCTTTCTTTCGAAAGGTGTGCCCTTGCAGATGTGCGGTCAGGGTGAGCGCGCGAGTAGCCGGTGTCAACGCGAACCTTATGTCACCGGCCGGCTTTGTGGAGCGGATCACAAGTTGTGAAACGCGTTTTTCCCGGCCCGCGAAAATCGCCGGACAACATAATGCAGGGGTTTGACTCGCCGCAGCCTCGCGCGCACCCTCGGTGCATCGCGGCCGCGCGCATTTTTGCGGCTCTACCATCACGTCCAGGGATCCCGGACGAACCCCATGCTGACATCGCTGCTCCACGAAGCACGCTTCTGGCCTCACATGTGGCGGCGCCGACTTGCCGACTCGTGGCGCTTCGGCGCGCGCGAGCATCTCGGCTTCGTGATGCTGCTCGCGCTGCTGATCCTGGCGGCGGCCGGCGTGATCTATCTGGCCTACCGTGACGGCACCAGCATCGAGCCGGTGCGGATCGAGGCCTTGCGGCACGACGAAGCGCGCGCGCGGCAGCGGGACGATGATCTGCAATGCCTGGCGGAGAACGTCTACTTCGAGGCCCGCGGTGAGCCGCTGGCAGGTCAGTACGCCGTGGCCGAGGTCACCCTCAACCGGACACACGCGCGCAATTTTCCGCGCACGATCTGCGCGGTGGTGCACGAGACGCGCTGGGATCCGGCGCGCCGGCGCCACACGGCCGACTTCTCCTGGACCGAGCTCGGCGCGCTGACGCCCGAGGATGGGCCGGCGTGGAAGCAGGCGATGGCGGTCGCGAGCGCGGCCTACGACGAGCTGGCGCCGCCGCTGGTGCCCGAGGCGCTCTACTACCACGCCACCAGCGTGCGGCCGGACTGGGCGCGCAGCCGGCGCGCCGTCGCCACGATCGGCAATCACGTCTTCTACCGCTGAACGGCGCGGGCGTGCCGCCGCGCGCTCAGGGCGACGACGCCAGCTCGAGCTCCCGCAGGGGCGGTCCGGCGACGTTACCGAGGGACTCGGAGGCGTAGTAGAGGGCGGCGACGAATACCACCACCGCCAGGCCGAGCGCGATGAAGGCGCGCTTGTGGCGCGCCTCGAATTTTTCGATCGAGCGCGCGTACGCCAGGAAGGCGAGCAGCGCGGCGACGACCACCGTGGCATCGAGGCTGGCGCGCTGCCAGTAGCTGCCGCCGAGATGCAGCCACATGCCGAACTCATCGAAGGTCAGCGCCATGGCGATGCCGTAAACGAATGCGGCGCGGCGCGCGGCGCGCGCGGCCGGCGCCGCCATCAGGGTGTAAGCACCGACCGCCGCGAGCAGGAAGATGCCGTAGTTGAGATGATGAACGTGCGTGTCGCTGAGAAAGAAATACAGGTTGGGGATACGACGCGCCATGATGAGGAACACCGTGATGCGAGCCGCGATGAAAGTCACGATGAAGGCGAACAGAGCGCGGCGCGCGAGCTCGTGCGCGCTCGGGCAGTCACTCAGTGGGTGAGCGGCTCTCATCCGCGGCCGTCAGGATTCGAGCGGCGCGCCGACGGTGAGGCGCAGCTCCGCGGCGAGCGTGCCGGCGGCGACCTTGGCGCCCGCCTCGAGGCGCACGCTGCGCAGCTCCAGCCGGCCTCCCTGTGCCGCAACCTCGATGCTCTCGGCGCCGATGCCGCAGACCACTCCCGGCTTGCCGGGGACGGCGCGGAAGGTGCGGGTGCGGTGGCGGATCACGTCGTAGATGCGCAGCTTCCGGCCCCCGACCGTGGTCCACGCGCCCGGGGAGGGATTGCAGCCGCGAATCAGGTCGTAGATCTGATCGACATGGGCCTGCCAGTTGATGCGCGCTTCCGGATCGCGGCACCAGCCTTCGTAGGTTGCCAGCTCCTCGCGCTGCGCAATCTCCTGATGCCGCCCGCCGACGACGAGCTCCGCGGCCTCGAGCAGCGCTTCGACCCCGAGGGGAAAGAGGCGCTCGAAGTAGACGCTGCCGAGCGTGTCGTCCGCTCCGATGGCTACGGTTTTCTGCAGAATGACCGGCCCCTCGTCGAGCCCGTCCGTGGGGCGAAAGATCGTCAGCCCGGTCTCGCTGTCACCCTTGATGAGGGGCCAGTTGATTGAGCTGGGGCCGCGGTAGCGCGGCAGGAGTGAGGGGTGATACTGGATCGTCCCGTGCGTCGGGATGTTGACGAAGGACTGCGGCGCATGCTGTATCACGAAAGCCATCACGCCGAGGTCGACTTTCAGCCCGGTGAGAATCCGCACCGCCTGCTCGTCCTTCAGCGAGCCCAGCTGAAACACCTGAACGCCGCGCTCTTCCGCCGCCAGACGCAGGGGGTCGGGCTTGGCGCCCGGCTGCTCGGGGGCGCAGAACACTCCGGCGACCGTCGCGCCGCGGGCAAGGAACGCCTCGAGCACGCTCTTGCCGAAAGCCTGTTGTCCGATGATGGCGATGCGCATGGAATCTCCCGCAAGAACTCTCCCGAGCCGGAGAGCCGCGCGACCGTACGCTCTCGACGAGGCAGGCGCAAGGCGGATCGGTGCAACGTGATGCTGCGTTGCGCACGGGCGAGCGTCCTTCAATCCGCGGCCATCATCGGCATATACTAAGGTGTCATGAGCGA
>DASPOP010000326.1:0-2969 GCA_035625955.1 Steroidobacteraceae bacterium
TCACTTCGGCGCCGGCGGAACCGTCGCGGGCGATGGGGAGTTCGGGCTGTCGGCTGGATTGACCGGCGGCTTGCCGGTCGCCTTAGGTGCCGCCGAGGCCGGCACTCCTGGCTTGCCCGGCGCGTTGGTCACCGATGGCGGTGGACTTGCGGGCGGGGCGGGCTTCACGCTCACGAGCTCCACCTCGAAGAGCAGCATCGAGCCGGGCGGGATCGGCGGGCGCGACCTCAGGTCGTAGGCGAGCTGCGGCGGGATAAAGAGCTTCCACTTGGCACCCGGCTTCATGAGCTGCAGTGCCTCGGTCCAGCCCGGAATGACGCGGTCGACCTCGAAGGTGGCGGGCTCGCCGCGCTTGTAAGAGCTGTCGAACTCGGTGCCGTCGAGCAGCGTGCCGCGATAGTTCACGACCGCCGAGTCGTTCGCCTTGGGTGAATTGCCGCTGCCGGCCTTGAGCTCCTGGTACTGCAGTCCGCTCTTGGTCGTTACCACGCCCGGCTTCTTGCCGTTCTCGGCGAGGAACTTGGCTGCGGCGCGATGATTGGCGTCGGCCCCGGAGGTCGCGAGGGCGCGGATGTTTTCGCGGTCCTTGTCCGACACCGCGACCTTGCCGGTGATCGCGTCGCGCACGCCCTGGGCGATGCGCGCGGTGCTGATCGCATCGGGCGTGACGCCCGTGTTGCGCAGCTGCTCGCCCCACATGAGACCGAGGCTGTAGCTCTCGGCGCTCTTCGCGCTCGCCTCGCCCTCCGCGGCGGCACTCTTGGCCGGAGCCTTCTTCGCCGCCGGTGTGGCGGCCGGGGCGGCCGGGGTGGCCGGGGTGGCGGGGGCGGCGGGGGCGCTCGCCGGGGCCGCTGCCGTGGGGGAGGGCTGCTGCGCCGGTGCCGGCAGCGGCCCGGCCAGTAAGGCAGCGGCGGCCGTGGCGAGGGTGAGAGCAACGGGTGCGCGGCGTCGCGCTGGCAATGTCATGGAGTTCCCTTCTTGAAGGCTGCGGGCCGTGCACGGCACGGCTTGAGAACCGCGGCGGGGCGAGAGTTTCGCCGATCCGGACCGGGCGTGCCAGAGAGGAGGCGGCTAGCGCGCCAGCTGGAACGCGCCGCCCGCCTCGAGCGCCCGCCGGTAGGCGGGCCGCGCGTGGATGCGCTCGAGAAACTCGCTGACCCGGGGGCCGAGCGCAATCCCGGCCCGCGCCGCCGCGGCTTCGAGCGGGAAACTCATCTGTATATCCGCCCCCGTGAGCTCCTCGCCGGCGAACCAGGTGGACTTGCCGAGCTCGCCCTCCCAGAAGTCGATGTGGGTCCGGAGCTGCGGGTCGATGAGACTCTGCTGCGCGCGCCGCGCCACGGCGCGCACGATGGGGCGGATCAGCGCCGGCACGGGGCGCGGCAGGCGCAGGAACACCAGCTTGAGGAGCAGCAGCGGCATCGCCGAGCCTTCCGCGTAGTGCAGCCAGTAGGTATAGCGCAGCCGCTCGGGGCTCGCGGCGGACGGCCGCAGCCGTCCGTTCCCGTAGCGCTCGATCAGGTATTCGATGATCGCGCCGGATTCCGCCAGCGTCTGTCCGTCGTCGGTGATCACCGGCGACTTCCCCAGCGGGTGGATGCGCCTGAGCTCCGGCGGCGCGAGCAGCGTGCGCGGGTCGCGCTGGTATCTCACGACCTGGTACTCGCAGCCGAGCTCCTCGAGCAGCCACAGCACCCGCTGCGAGCGGGAGTTATTGAGATGGTGGACGGTGATCATGGCGTCGATTCTACAATGCACACGGCGGAACCCGACCCCAGACACCCGTGCTGACCATCCGGCAACTCTCCCGCAGCTTCCGCGAAGGCTCGCGCGTGCACCGCGTGCTCGATCGGCTCGACGCCGAAGTGCGCCCGGGCGAGCGCGTGGCGATCATGGGGCGCAGCGGCTCCGGCAAGTCGACGCTCCTCAACCTGATCAGCGGCATCGACCGCGCCGACAGCGGCACGGTCGAGATCGACGGTGTCGTGGTGAGCTCCCTCGGCGAGCCCGGCCGCACGCTGTTCCGCCGCGCGCACGTCGGCTTCGTCTACCAGTTCTTCAACCTCATCCCGACGCTCGACGTCGCCGAGAATGTGCGCCTGGTGCTCGAGTTGAACGGCGTGCGAGGCGCGGCGGCACGTACCCGCAGCCGCGCGGCGCTCGAGAGCGTCGGCCTCGGGAGCCGCGCACACAGCGCGGTCGATCAGCTCTCCGGCGGCGAGCAGCAGCGCGTCGCCATCGCGCGGGCGCTGGTGCATGAGCCGCAGCTGCTGCTGGCGGATGAGCCCACCGGCAACCTCGACGACCAGACCGCCGGCGAGGTGCTGCCCGTGCTGCTGTCGCTGACGCGCTCGCGCGGCGCGACGCTCGTCATGGTCACGCACGATGAGGCCCTCGCCGGCACCGCTGACCGGGTGCTGGAGCTGCATGACGGGCGGCTGCACGCGCGGCAGGCACCGCGCAGCGGAGCAGGCTCGTGACGGTCCTGCACGCGGCGAGCCTGCGGCACCTGCTGCGCCATCCGGCGCAACTGGCGCTCGCGCTCGTCGGTCTTGCGCTCGGCGTCGGCACCATCGTGGCCGTCGACATCGCGACGGCGAGCGCGCGGCGTGCTTTCGAGCTCTCGGCCGCGGCGGTGAATGGCGCCGCCACCCACCAGATCGTGGGCGGATCCGGCGGCATCGACGAGGCGCTGTACGTGCGGCTGCGCAGCGCGCGGCACGATCCGGGGGCGCCGCGCGCGCAGCTCGCGCCGGTCGTCGCCGGCTACGTCATGGCCGGCGGACGCATCATGCAGCTCATCGGCATCGATCCGTTCGCGAGCGCCGAGCTGGACGATGGGGGCGGGCGGCGGGCGGCATTTGCCGTGCAGGACATCGAGCAGGCGCGCGGCTGGTTCACGCAGCCCGGCGCGGTCGTCATGAATGCCGCCGCGGCCCGCGCGCTCGGCGTCGGGGAAGGCGGGAGCC
>DASPOP010000327.1:0-3889 GCA_035625955.1 Steroidobacteraceae bacterium
ATTCTTGAGCGCGATCACCAGCGGCACCAGCATCTCGCGACCGACGATGCGGCCGACGATGTAGGCGCGCGACACCTGGTAGAACACTGGGCGGATGACCTCGACCTTCTCCACGGCGCGCCGCTCTTCCTTCGAGTCGAGGTAGGCGCGCACCTCGGCCGCGACGTGCGCGATGCTCTTGTCGAGGTCGCGCCACGGCGAGCGGAAGCGCACGTCCCCCAGCAGGTCCTCGAACAGCAGCGGCAGCGAGCCGTGATTCACGTAGGTGTTGGTGCCGACGCTCGAGTGGACGGCGGCGAGCGGATCCAGGTCGGTCGCGACGAACTCGATGTCGGGCGCGACCCCGACGGTGCCGAACAGGCGGCGGGTGACCGAGCTGAAGAAGGTCTTGGTGAATTCCGGGTCCGGGAGATCGGTGATGAGCTCGGCGAACTCGCGCCGCACCTGCCGCCACAGCTCGCGATCGAGCGCCTGGCTGCCGAGCGCCTCGCGCAGCTCCGCGACCGTCTGGTTCACGAAGCGGTCGTAGAGCTCGATGCGCTCGACGGCATCGCGCTGGCTGGCCTTCCAGTCGCGGCCGTCGAAGCGCTGCGGGGCGCGGCGCGTGATGGCGCGAAACTCCGCGTTGTAATTGGCGAAGGCTTCGACCAGGTGGCGCGCGCAATCCACGGCTGGGCGGCTCCTCAATCGAAGTCGGTCGGCAGCGAACGGTCCAGCTGGTGCTGATAGAGCCGCTCGATCTGCGAGGCGAGCACCCGCCCGACCGAGAGCTCGGGGAGCGCATGCACCGCGAAAAAGCCCACGGCATCGGTCTCGGCGCTGGTAGCGGGGCTGCCGCCCTCGAGCTCGCACAGGAAGAACAGCTTGTAGATGTGGTGGACTCCCGGCGGATGCGGGTGGCGGTTCTTGTCGACCAGGGCCGCGAGCTTCACCGCACGCGCGTGATAGCCGGACTCCTCGAAGATCTCGCGGGCCACGGCGCTCGAGGGCGCATCGTTCACGTCCACCCAGCCTCCCGGGAGCGTCCAGCGGCCGTCGGTCCGCTCGCGTACCAGCAGCACCGCACCGCCCTGGAACACGCCGCCGCGTACGTCGACCTTGGGCGTCGCGTAGCCACGCTCGCCCTCCCAGAAGGCGCGCACCGTGGCGAGCGGCAGCTCGAGCTCCGTGGCCAGCATCGTCGTGGTGAGCTGCTCGAGCTCCTGGTAACGCACCCGGTCGAACGGGTCGCGGCTGAAGGTGAGCCCGTTCTGCGCGATCGCGCGCACCTTGCGCGCCCACTCGAGGATGGTCGCGCCGCGCTCGCTGGTTTTCACGGCGAGCCCGCGGGCCGCGGCCAGCCGGCGCGCGCGGCCTTGCGCACCACGAGCTTCAGTCCCGACCAGGTCTCGTCCACCGCGCACACCTTGACGTCCACCAGTCCGAGCGGCAGAGCGAGCTCGCGTATCGTGTCCTCGGTGAGCTCGCTCGCGAGTCCCGAAGACTTCTTCGGCCAGCTCACCCATAGCGCGGCGTCGGCGCGCATGGCGGCGAGGCTCGCACGCAGCGCACGCCCGAGCTGCGCCCGGCGTGTGGCGAAGATGTGGATGAGATCGGTGCCGGCGCTGATGCGCGACACCAGCCGCACGCCCGCGGGGAGCGGCGCCACCAGCGCCGCGTAGTTCGGCGGCGCGCCGTGCAGGCAGAGGCGGCAGCCCGCCCCGATGCCGAGCTTCTTCGCCAGCGGCGTACCCGAGTAGCCGCTCGGGGCGGCGGCGGCCGCGCGGCGCGCACCTCGCATGCCGGTACGGCGCGCGCTCAGAGGTTCCGGATCAGCGCGTCGGCGAACGCGCTGGTCGCGACTTCCTTGGCCCCGTCCATGAGGCGCGCGAAGTCGTAGGTCACGATCTTCTGGCCGATGGTGCGGTCCATCGCGGCGATGATCGCATCGGCCGCCTCGAGCCAGCCCAGGTAGCGGAACATCATCTCGCCGGAGAGAATCACCGAGCCCGGGTTCACCTTGTCGAGGTTCGCGTACTTGGGCGCGGTGCCGTGGGTCGCCTCGAACACCGCATGGCCGGTGAGGTAGTTGATGTTGCCTCCGGGGGCGATGCCGATGCCCCCGACCTGCGCGGCGAGCGCATCCGAGAGGTAGTCGCCGTTGAGATTGAGCGTCGCGATGACGTCGAATTCCTCCGGGCGCGTCAACACCTGCTGCAGCGTGATGTCGGCGATCGCGTCCTTGATGAGGACGCGGCCGCCTTTCCTGGCGGCGTCCATCTCGGCATTGGCGTCCTTCTCACCCTTGGCCGCCCTGGTGCGCTCCCATTGCTCCCAGGTGTAGGTCGCGCCGCCGAACTCGCGCTCGGCGAGCTGATAGCCCCAGTTGCGGAACGCGCCTTCGGTGAACTTCTGGATGTTGCCCTTGTGCACCAGGGTGAGGCTCTTGCGCTTGTTGGCGATCGCGTACTCGATCGCCGCGCGGATCAGCCGCTCGGAGCCTTCCTTCGAGACTGGCTTGATGCCGACGCCGGAGCTCTCCGGGAAGCGGATCTTGGCGTAGGCCTTGGGGAAGGCCTGGCGGAACAGCTCGAGGAATTTCTGGTTCTCGGGCGTGCCCGACTCGAACTCGATGCCGGCGTAGATGTCCTCGGTGTTCTCGCGGAAAATCACCATGTCGACCTTCTCGGGGTGCTTCACCGGCGAGGGCACGCCCTTGAACCAGCGCACCGGGCGCAGGCACACGTACAGATCGAGCATCTGCCGCAGCGCCACGTTGAGGGAGCGGATGCCGCCGCCGATCGGAGTGGTGAGCGGTCCCTTGATCGACACCAGATACTCGCGGCAGGCCGCCACCGTCTCGTCCGGCAGCCAGGTGTTGAAGAGACGATTGGCCTTCTCGCCGGCATAGACCTCCATCCAGTGAATGCGGCGCTTGCCGGCGTAGGCCTTGGCCACTGCGGCGTCCATGACGCGCACGCTGGCGCGCCAGATATCCGGTCCCGTGCCGTCGCCCTCGATGAAAGGGATGATCGGGTTGTCGGGGACGGCGAGCTTGCGGTTTGCGATCGTGATCCTGGCACCCTGGGCGGGTGGCACGACCTTGGGGGTTGCGGCGGTGGACATGGGTTCTTTCTCCGCGGGAAGCCGCACGGGCACGGAGCCCGCCGGGCGCGTCATGCTAGCACAGCCCTCAGGGGTGCCGATCGCGTGCCGTGCGAGGCGCGCGTGTGAGAGACTGACCGCGAGCGCTGCGCCTCGAGGGGGTCATAAGAGCGTATGTCGAGCGCCATAAATAAGAGTGAGGCGGGGGCGGCCGTGCGGCCCTCGCTGCTGCGGCAGCTGTGCGCGGTGCGGCCCATCGATCCCGAAGAGCCGGGCGGCAAGAGCCGCCTCAAACAGGTGCTCGGCCCCGGGGCACTGACCGCCATCGGCCTCGGCGCCACGATCGGCACCGGCATCTTCGTGCTGACGGGCCAGGTGGCCGCCAACCAGACCGGGCCCGCGATCACGCTGGCGCTCGCGATCGCGGCCTTCGGCAGCATGCTGGCGGCCTTGTGCTATTCGGAATTCGCGGCCTTCCTGCCGGTGCCCGGCAGCGCCTATCGCTATACCTACGCAACCCTCGGTGAGGCGCTCGCGTGGTTCATCGGCTGGAATCTGCTGCTCGAGTATGCGATCTCGGCATCGACCGTGGCGGTGAGCTGGTCGGCGTATGTCATGAGCCTGCTCAACGACGCCCACATCCATCTGCCCGACGCCCTGGTGAACGCGCCGGTCGGCGTCGACGCGCACGATCACCTGCAGTGGACCGGCGCGCTCATCAACGTGCCCGCGATCCTCATCGTGCTCGCGATGACCTGGCTGTTGTACGTCGGCGTGAGCCAGTCGGCGCGCGCCAACACCTTCA
>DASPOP010000328.1:0-5607 GCA_035625955.1 Steroidobacteraceae bacterium
GCCACAGGTAATCCTGCGAATACCACGAGAGCGAGGTGCTGTAGACGCCCGCGCCGAAACCGTCGGCCGGATTCGCGAGCGCGTCGTAGCGCCCGGTCGGGAAGGTCTCCCCCAGCACCAGCGCGGTCGCGGGCATGAGGCTGCCCTCGTGAAAGCTCGTCAGCCCGAGCTGCACCTGCGCGCCGAGATCGCCGACGCCGGGGGACGAGCTGTTGGCGGCGCCCGCCGGCTCGTCGAAAAAAAAGCGCGGCAGCAGGCCCACCGACACGTGGTCGGTGAGGCCGTAGATGAGATAGGTGAGCGATCCGAGCTCGTGCCCGCCCGAGGCCGGCTCGTGGTGGCCGCTCCTGTCGAATTGGCCGTTGCTGTTGACATCGAAGACATAGGTCTCGATGAGCGCGTGACCGGCGGGGAAGGTCGAGGCATTGGGCGCGAGCAGCGGCCCCGTCCACCAGGCATCCGACCGCTCCTGGCGCACCGGCTCGGCAGGCGCGTCGTCGGCCGCAGCAGTTGCGCCGCCGCCGAGCAGCAGCAGCCCGCAGCAGCACAGCCAGGCCGATGTTGTGAACTGCGTCACAGCGTATCCGTCGTTAACTTTGCGTAACAAACGTCAGCGCCCGCGAAGCTGCGACGTTGTTAACGCCCAGACAGCCGGCCTTGCGGCTGAATAGCGACCGCTCAACCAACTCGTTCAGGAGGATATGTCCATGAACTCGATTCGTAGCGTTCTGATGGCCGGCGTCGTCGCCGTGACCCTCGGCGCCCTCGCGGCCCCTGCCCTGGCCGACACGCAGTGGCAGAAGGACCACCCGCGGCGCGAGCAGGTCAACAACCGCCTCAAGAACCAGAACAAGCGCATCCGCCAGGAGCGCAAGGAAGGCGAGATCACCAAGGCGCAGGCCAAACAGCTTCACAGTGAGGATCATGCGATCCGCCAGGAAGAGCGGACCATGGCGAGCACCAACGGCGGCCACATCACCAAGGCCGAGCAGAAGGCGCTCAACCAGCAGGAAAACCAGGTCAGCAAGCAGATCGGCAAGTGAGCTGAAGTCTGGGGTTTCACCGGACGGAGCGTAAGGAGCGCGCTCCGGTCCGGCGACCCGATCCTTGGCCCGAGCGCGCATGCGGCGCTCATGCCTTGAGCGAGAAGGGCGTGAAGTCGGTGTGCAGATCGTAGTAGTCCTCCTGCTCCGCGCGCTTGAGGAAGGCGACGATCCGGTAGGTCAGAGGCATTGCGAGCACTTCCCACAGCGACTTCAGCACGTACTGATCGAGCGCCACTGCCGTGAGTTCGCTCGCCGTCCACAGTCCGTAAAAGGCGATGGTGTAGAACAGCGCGGTATCCACCAGCTCCCCGCACAGCGTCGAGCCGACGAGGCGCGTCCACAACCAGCGGCCCCGCGTCCAGATCTTCATCTTCGCCAGCACGTAGCTGTTGACGAATGACCCGCACCAGAAGGCGATGATGGAGGCGCCGATGATGCGCGGCGTGTTGCCGAACATCGCCTCGATCGCCGGCTGGCGGCTGCGCCAGAAATCCGCCGGCGGCAGGTGCACGATCACCGTCGCCATGAACGCCGCGAAGGCGAGCGCGGCGAATCCGCTCCAGACGGCGCGCCGGTCGCGGGCGTAGCCGTACACCTCGGTGAGGATGTCGCCGAACAGGTACGAGATCGGAAAGAACAGCACGCCTGCCATGTAGGTGCGCGGCCCGAGCCACGGCAGCGTGACCACCGACACCTTGGCGGCGCCGATCAGATTCGCGCACAGCAGTACGCACACGTAGGCGCCGAGGATCAGGTCGTAGTAGCGATAGCTCTTCACCGGCGCGTTTACCTCGAACCCGGCGCCGTGGCGGGCAGCACGCTGCCGGTGAGCTCCCCGAAGCCGATGCGTCTGAAGGGCGGCCGCTCGCACCGGGCGCGGAAGGTCACGCGGTCGCCGTCCTCGAGAAAGGTGCGCTGCTCGCCGCCCTCGAGCGTGATGGCGCGCTTGCCGCCGCCGCTCAGCTCGAGGAGCGACCCCGCCTCGGCGGGAGTCGGTCCCGACTGCGTGCCGCTGCCGAGGAGATCGCCGGGCTCGAGATTGCAGCCGTTGACCGTGTGGTGGGTCACCATCTGCGACACCGTCCACCATGAGTCGCGGAAGTTCGAGTGCGAGAGGCGCTGGGGCGCAATTCCAGCCGCGCGCATACGCGAGGAGTCGAGCCACACTTCGAGCTCGAGATCGAAGCCGCCGGCGCGCCGGACCTCGGCGTCATCGAGGTAGGGGAGCGGTGCCGGCTCGCCCGGCGGGCGGGCCCAGGGTGCGCGGAAGGGCGCGAGCGCGTCGAGCGTCACGACCCAGGGCGAGACCGTGGTGGCAAAGTTCTTGGCGAGAAATGGCCCGAGCGGCTGGTATTCCCACGACTGGATGTCGCGCGCCGACCAGTCATTGAGCAGGCAGAGCCCGAATACGTGGCTCTCGGCCTCGCCGAGCGGCACGCGCGCGCCGAGCGCGTTGCCGCGGCCGATGAAGACCCCCACCTCGAGCTCGTAATCGAGCCGCCGCGTCGCGGCGAGCGTCGGCTGCGCCGCGCCCGTGGGCAGCACCTGGCCAGAGGGCCGGACGACGTCGAAGCCCGAGACGCGCAGCGAGGAAGCGCGGCCGTGGTAGGCGATCGGCACCCACTTGTAGTTCGGCAGCAGCGGGTTGTCGGGGCGAAACAGCCGCCCCACCGCCGTGGCATGGTGGATCGAGGCATAAAAGTCGGTGTAATCGCCGACGTCGGCGGCGAGCGCGTACTCCGCCCCACCCTGCGGCACCAGCAGGCCCCGCAGCCGTGGCTCGAGCGGGCTGCCGGCGCGCAGCGCAGCGGAGAGCGCCTGGCGCAGCGCCGCCGCAGCCTCACGTCCGGCTCCCATGAGGGCATTCAACGCCGGCAGCGCGGCCGCGGCGAGCGCCTCCGCCGCGAGCCCATCGAATGGCCGCGCAGCGGCGAGCGCCCCGAGATCGAGGATCTCCGCGCCGATCGCGACGCCGCCGCGGAAGGGCTCGGGGTTGCCGGCGCGGCGGAAGACGGCGAACGGCAGATTCTGGATGGGAAAGTCGCTCTCCGCGGCGTTGGCGGAGGCCACCCAGCTCGCGAGCTGCGGATCGTGGGTCGCGTCGACGGCGGGCATGCGGGCCTAGTGTGCCAGCCCGTCAGTCACGGCGCCGCCTGCCGGTCGCGGCGGCGGCTCCGCCCGTCGCGCGCCGCCCGCGCCGCGCCGGGCGCGCCCCTGCCGGGTCCGGCGAGAAATTCTTCGGCAGATCGCGCCAGACACGCTGGTAGTCAGCCTGCAGCTGCGGCGACTTGAGCGCCAGGCGCGTCGGGCGAATCACCGCGCGCGTCTCGAACATGAAGGCCATGGTGTTGACGATGTGCACGGGACGCGAGGTGTCGGCGCGCGTCGCCTTGGCGAAGGTCGCCGCATCCGGTCCGTGCCCGCTCATCGAGTTGTGGAGCGAGGCGCCCCCGGGCGTGAAGCCTTCCGCCTTGGCGTCGTAAGCGCCGGTGATGAGACCCATGAACTCGCTGGCCACATTGCGGTGAAACCACGGCGGCCGGAAGGTGTCCTGCATGACCAGCCAGCGCGGCGGGAAGATCACGAAGTCGATGTCGTCGACGCCGGGCGTGTCGCTCGGCGATTGCAGCACCAGGAAGATCGACGGATCGGGATGGTCGTAGCTCACCGAGCCGATGGTGTTGAAGCGGCGCAGGTCGTACTTGTAGGGGGCGAGGTTGCCGTGCCAGGCGACCACATCGAGCGGCGAGTGGCCGATGCGCGCCGTCCACAGCTGGCCGGCAAACTTCTCGATGAGCTCGAAGTCGCCTTCGCGGTCCTCGTACCAGGCGACCGGCGTCTCGAAGTCACGCGGGTTGGCGAGCCCGTTCGAGCCGATCGGACCCAGGTCCGGCAGCCGGAACGGCGCCCCGAAGTTCTCGCAGATGTAGCCGCGTGCCTCGCGTCCGAGGAGCTCGACCGAGAAGCGCAGCCCCCGGGGAATGACGACGATCTCCTGCGGCTCGGCCTCGATCAGCCCCAGCTCGGTGGCGAAGCGCAGCGCCCCGAGCTGCGGCACGATGAGCAGCTCTCCGTCGGCATCGCAGAAGAAGCGCCCGCGCATCGAGCGGTTGGCCACGTACCAGTGAATGCCGCAACCGCTTTGCTGCTCGGGCGCACCGGTGCCGGCGATGCTCACGAGCCCGCCGAGAAAATCGGTCGCCGCGCGCGGCACCGGCAACGGATCCCAGCGCAGCTGATTGGGAGACGGTGCCACCTCGTCGAAGCGGCCGGCGAGCCTACCTAAGTCGAGCGCGGCGAAGCGCTCGTGCATGGCGGCGGGACGGATGCGGTAGAGCCAGCTGCGCCGGTTGGCATGGCGCGGCGCGGTGAAGGCGGTTCCGGAGTACTGCTCGGCATAGAGGCCGTAGGCGCAGCGCTGCGGCGAGTTGCGGCCCGTCGGCAATGCTCCCGGCAGGGCCTCGGTCGCGAAGTGATTGCCGAACCCGGTCCCGTAGCGCAGCGGCGCCGCATCGTGGGACGCTGCGGCTGTATCTTCCCGCCCGCCCGCGCCCGTCTCCGCCGATTTGCTCTGTCTCGCCATCAGACGCCTCGCTCGCCTAAGCGCACCGCGCGCCGCTGGCGTATTTTGCACCGGCCCACCTGCTAACATGAAACGCGTGAAGAAACTCCTGGCAATGACCGCCGGCGCGCTCATCTGTGGGGCGCTGGCGTGGGCCGACTCACCGCCGGGGGCCGCCTTCACGCCGCTCGCGCACTCGGCCCTCGTCAGCGTCGAGGGCGTGGTGGCAGCCGACACGCTGGTGCTGCGGGTGCGGCGTACGGCCGATCAGCAGGCGCTGGCCGGCGCGGAGCTCACCGTTGCCGTGGACGGCCGCGGCATCCCGGTGACGGCGCGCCCGGAAGGCACGTGGGGGGTGCCCGTCAAGGACCTGCCCAAGCCGCCGGGGAAGCTGGCGATCACGGTGGCCCACGACGGGGTGCGCGAGGTGCTCGAGGCGCAGCTCCCGGGCGCCGGCGCGTCCGCCGCGCCGGCTGCTCAATCCGGGGGCGTCGCCAGCACGCTGATCCACAAACAGATGGCGTGGTGGATCCTCAACATCCTCATCGTGCTCATCGGCGTCATCGCGGTCTCGCGCCGCATGTCGTGAAACGGCAAGCGCGCGGCGGCGCGTGCTCAGGCCGGTTTGATGTTGGCGTTGAGGCGGAACAGATTCGCCGGATCGTAGCGTTTCTTGAGCGCCGCGAGGCGCGCATAGTTGCCCCCGTAGTTCTCGCGGATACGCCGCTCCGACTCGTCGAAGCCGCCGTGGTTGGTGTAGTAGCCTGCCGTCAGCGGCTCGACCCGCTTCCACACGCCGCGCACCGACTGGATGGTGGGCTCGGCGCCCGCGGGGTCTTCCCAGAACCCGACCATGATCACTTCGTCGTTCGGCTCCCGATGCCAGAACGCGGTTGCATCGGGCTTCACACGGCTGATGGCGCCGCCGACCGGGGCGAAGATCACCGCAACGTTACCGAGCGACGGACTCTCGAGGGCCTCGACGATCGGGCTCAGCAG
>DASPOP010000329.1:0-4153 GCA_035625955.1 Steroidobacteraceae bacterium
CATGACTCGCCTCCCCTCAGCGCCCGGCGGCGGCCTGAATGGCCTGCCACACGCGGTAGGGCGTCGCCGGCATATCGAGGCTGGTCACGCCGCGCGCCGCCAGCGCATCGAGAATCGCATTGATCACCGCAGGAGGTGAGCCGATCGCGCCCGCCTCCCCGCAGCCTTTGACGCCGAGCGGATTGTGCGTGCACGGCGTGCCCCTGACGGTATCCACACGGAACCCCGGCAGGTCCGAGGCGCGCGGCATCGCGTAGTCGACGTAACTGCCGGTGAGCAGCTGCCCGTCGCTGTTGTAGACACAACCTTCGAGCAGCGCCTGGCCGATCCCCTGGGCCAGGCCACCGTGCACCTGGCCCTCGACGATCATCGGATTGATGACGTTGCCGAAGTCGTCGCTGGCCGTGAAGCGGGCGACGCGCACCGCTCCGGTATCGGGATCCACCTCGACCTCGCACACGTAGGAGCCGGCCGGGAAGGTGAAGTTGGTCGGGTCGTAGAAGGCATTCTCGTTGAGGCCCGGCTCGAGCTTGTCGAGCGGATAGTTGTGCGGCACGTAGGCGGCGAGGGCGACCTCGGCAAACGCCTTCTTGCGGTCGGTGCCGACGACGCGGAACTCGCCGCGCGCGAACTCGACGTCCGTCTCGCTCGCCTCGAGCAGGTGCGCGGCGATCTTCTTGCCCTTGGCGATGATCTTGTCCACCGCCTTGATGATGGCGGTGCCGCCGACCGCGAGTGAGCGCGAGCCGTAGGTGCCCATGCCGAAGAGCACCCTGCCGGTATCGCCGTGCTGAATATCGACGTCCTCGAGCGCGAGGCCGAGCTTGTCGGCGACCACCTGGGCGAAGGTCGTCTCGTGCCCCTGCCCGTGACTGTGCGAGCCGGTGAACACGGTCACCTTGCCGGTCGGGTGCACGCGGACCTCGCCCGCCTCGAACAGGCCCGCGCGCGCGCCGAGCGCCCCGGCGATGTTGGAAGGCGCGATGCCGCAGGCCTCGATGTAGCAGGAGTAGCCGATACCCCGCAGCAGTCCGCGCCGGGCGCTCTCCGCCTTGCGCGCCGCGAATCCCTGCACCTCGGCGATGTCCAGCACCCGCTTCAGTGTGGCCTCGTAATCGCCGGTGTCGTAGGTGAGGCCGACCGGGCTCGCGTAGGGGAAGCTGCGGATGAAGTTGCGCCGGCGCAGCTCCGCCGGATCGATCCTGAGCTCGCGCGCCGCGAGCTCGACGGTCCGCTCGAGGAGGTAGGTGGCTTCCGGGCGCCCGGCGCCGCGATAGGCGTCGACCGGCGTGGTGTTGGTGAACACCGCCTGCACCTCGCAGTAGATCGCCGGAGTCGCGTACTGTCCGGCGAGCAGCGTCGCGTAGAGGATCGTGGGGATGCAGGAGGCGAAGGTCGAAAGATAAGCGCCGAGGTTGGCCGTGGTATGGACCCGCAGCGCCAGGAACCTGCCGTCGCGATCGAGCGCCAGCTCGGCAGTCGAGACATGATCGCGGCCGTGCGCGTCGGTGAGGAAAGACTCGCTGCGCTCGGCGGTCCACTTGATCGGCCGGCCCACCCGCCGGGCGGCCCAGACGAGCGCGGTCTCCTCGGCGTAGAGATAGATCTTCGAGCCGAAGCCGCCGCCGACATCCGGCGCGATGACCCGCACCTTGTGCTCCGGCAGGCCGAGGACGAAGGCGGTCATCAGCAACCGCTCGACGTGCGGATTCTGGCTGGTGACGTAGAGAGTGTACGAGTCGTCGGCGCGCGAGTACGCGGCGTTCGCGGCCCGCGGCTCGATCGCATTCGGGATCAGCCGATTGTTGACGATCGAGAGCCTGGTGACGTGAGCGGCCCTGGCGAAGGCCGCATCGACAGCCGCCCGGTCGCCGATGCCCCAGGTGTAGCAGACGTTGTCCGGGGCGATGTCGTGTACCGCGGTGCTGGTCTTTGCGGCCGTCGCGGTGTCGACCACCGCCGGCAGCACTTCATAGTCGACCTCGATCAGCGCCGCGGCGGCCTTGGCCTGCGGCAGCGACTCGGCGACCACCAGCGCTACCTGATCGCCGACGTGACGCACCTTGTCCTCGGCGAGCACCGGATGCTTCGGCTCCTTCATCGGGCTGCCGTCGAGCGACTTGATGAGCCAGCCGCAGGGCAAGCCGCCGATGCCGGCCAGATCCTTAGCCGTGAAAACGGCGAGCACTCCGGGTGATGCCAGTGCCGCGGCCGTGTCGACCGAGCGGATCCGGGCGTGCGCATGCGGGCTGCGCAGGAAGCAGGCGTAGCTCTGCTGCGGGAGAGTGATGTCGTCGGTGTACTGCCCCGCGCCGGTCAGGAAGCGGTAGTCCTCTTTTCTCTCGACCGGCTGCCCGATCAACGCTTGCGCTGCGCTCATGGCTTCAGCTCCCCATGGCCTTCGCAGCCTGCGCGACTGCCCTGACGATGTTGTGATAACCCGTGCAGCGGCACAGGTTCCCCTCCAGGCCCAATCGGATCTGCTCGTCGGTGGCGTGCGGCTGATGCGTCACCACATCGATGGCGCTCATCACCATGCCGGGCGTGCAAAAGCCGCACTGCAGCCCGTGACACGCCTTGAAGGCCGCCTGCATGGGATGCAGCGAGCCATCCGCGGGCGTGATGCCTTCGATCGTCGTGACCTCGCGGCCCTGCGCCTGCACGGCGAGCACGTTGCAGCTCTTGACCGCCCGGCCATCGAGATGCACGGTGCAGGCGCCGCAGCTCGCGGTGTCGCAGCCGATGTGCGTCCCGGTCAGCCGCAGCTGCTCGCGCAGAAATGCCGACAGCAGTGTGTCGGCGCGCACCTCGGCCGTCACCGGCCGGCCGTTGACTTTCAGCTGGATGGTCACGGACATATGCTTCTCCCGTGCCTGGCGGGTGACCGGCCCTTTGAAGCGCCTTTGTTGTTGCGAGGCCTGCGTGATAATCCAACGACGCACACGGTTCGGCAAGTAACGGTGCGGCCCCGCGCACCGGCTGCCCAGCCGCCGTCCACGCCGCGGGCAGTGCGTTCAGGACGCCCTCGCGTTCGTAAGTCCGCCAATCAATCACTTAGCGATTCCGGCAGGAAGTGATCGCCGGGGAGACGGGCGCCGGGGTCCGGTCGCTGACCCGAATTCCCGACTTCTATTCGCTGAGCGGGCGCCGCTATCTGGCGTTCAACGTGCAGGAGCCGCAGCTTTGAGGCTCGCGCAGATCGACTACAGCGAGTTCAGGAAGGCAATCAGGTCCGCCTTCTGACCGTCGCTCAGGCCCATGGCGAAGCGCTCGTTGTAGAAGTCGACCAGCTCCCCGAGGTTGGCGGCCGAGCCGTTGTGGAAGTACGGCGCGCGGGCGGCGAGCCCACGCAGGATCGGACCCTTGGTGCGGTTGAAATCGGCGCACTTGCCCGTGATCAGCGCCTTGCCAGGGTCGCTGGTGTAGAAGGATTCCGGCTCGTTGGCGGCGAACGGGCTCGGGCAGCCGCTCACCAGAAACACCGGCAGGTCGGGCATGCGGAGCTGCGTGAGGCCCGCGGCGATCGCCGGGTCGGTCTCCATGCCGGACAGCACCGCGTGGCTCGTGCCGATGTCGAGCGGCAGCGGCAGCGAATGATTGCCGACGTTGGGCGTGTCGTGGCAGCTGGTGCAGTGGCCGACGAATGACTCCGGCTTGCCGAGCGCCGCGTTATCGTTCAGGCCGCGCACGTTGGTGATCCGTATCGGCAGGTTGTTGAAGAGGTCTTCGCCGGCGGCGATCCCGCGCCGCGCCTCCGAGAGCGCGCCATAGTCCGGGAGCGACGCCCAGGCATCGAACAGCGCCATGGCGTTCGGATCGAAGGGCGCACCGCTCGGATCGGCTCCGAGTGAGTCGTTGATGCCGGGGTAATAGACCTCCGCCGAGAGCAGACCGGGGCCACCTTGCGCACCGGCGGCGTTGAGCACGCCGGCCGAGCGGTCGAACCACTGCGCCGTGAAGAGGCCGAGCTCGAAGCTCACGATGTCCGCGACCTGCGCGTCGGTCGGGGGATGCGCAGCCTGGGCGTGACCATTGGTGGCATCCACGGCCTGGTGCTTCAGGTCGGTCGTGAGGTTGGCGAGGAACGTCGCACTGCCGGTGAGCGGTGCGACCGTCTCGCGTCCGTCGAACATGACGGCGCTCAGAAACGTCA
>DASPOP010000330.1:0-12421 GCA_035625955.1 Steroidobacteraceae bacterium
CCAACAATGCCGCCGCCTGCGACATGAACTGGGTGCTCGACTACTTCCGCCGCTCGGCCGACCACCGCCTGCTGTTCGGCGGACGCGTCAACTACTCGGGCCTGCGCTCCTTCGACGCGCCCGCCGCGACGCGCGCGCGCATGCTGCGCGTCTTTCCGCAGCTCAGCGATGTGCGTATCGATTCCGCCTGGGGCGGCGAGGTCGACATCACTCTCAACCGCGCTCCGCATTTCGGCCGGCTCGCGCCCAATGTGTATTTCCTGCAGGGCTTCTCCGGCCACGGGATCGCGCTCACCGGCATCGCCGGCAAGCTGGTGGCCGAGGCGATCGCGGGCACGGCATCCCGCTTCGACGTATTCGCGCGCATCCCGCACGGCAACTTCCCCGGTGGCGCGGCGCTGCGCCGTCCGGCACTGGTCCTGGCGATGTTGTATTTCCGCCTGCGGGACCTGCTCTAGTGCCGCACGATCCGCTGCTCGCCCGACGCCTCGTCCTGGGGGTGTGGACCGCGTGGGCGCTGTTCTGGCTGCTGATGTCGATCGGCACCAAGACCACGCAGCGCCGCGAGTCGACGCGCTCGCGCCTGGCGCACGTGCTGCCGCTCCTCGTCGGCGGCCTGCTGATCGGCGCGCCCAGTCTGCCGTGGGATGCGGTGCTCGGGATGCGCCTGTGGCCGGCGTCCGGCATTCTCTATGGTGTCGGCCTCGCGCTGCTCGTCGCCGGGCTCGCCTTCTCGGTCTGGGCGCGCGTGCACTTAGGTAGCAACTGGAGCGGCGTAGTCACCGTCAAGGAGGGACACGAGCTGATCCGCACTGGTCCCTACGGCTGCGTGCGCCATCCGATCTACACCGGCATCCTCACCGCAGTGATCGGTACCGTCATCTGCTCGGGCACCCTGGGCGCGGCACTTGGCGTTGTCATCATCGCCGCCGCGCTCACTCGCAAGCTGCGGGTCGAAGAGGCCCTGATGCGCGAGACCTTCCCCGGTCAGTACCAGAAGTACTGCGCGGCAGTCCCCGCGCTCATCCCCTTCACAAGATCTCGGCGATCTGTACCGCGTTGAGCGCGGCACCCTTCAGGAGCTGATCGCCCGCGACGAACAGCGCGATCGAGCGTCCGGCGGGATCGGAAAGATCCTGGCGGATGCGCCCGACGAGGATCGGATCCCCTCCCGAGGCGTCGCGTGGCATCGGAAAGTAGTTGCGCTCGCGGTCGTCGACCAGCTTCACCCCCGGCGCGCCGGCGATGATGCGCCGCACCTCGTCGGGCGAGATCGGGCGCTGGCACTCGAAGGTGATCGCCACCGAGTGCGCCCGCAGCACCGGCACGCGGATGCAGGTCGCCGAGACGCGCAGCTCCGGGTCGCCGAAGATCTTGCGGGCCTCCTCCCTGACCTTGATCTCCTCCTCGTTGTAGCCGGTCGCGGGGTCGATGCGCGTGTTATGGCTGAAGACGTTGAAGGCGTACGGGTGCGGCAGCACCCGCTGCTGGTAGGCGCGGCCCTCGAGGTAGGCGCGCGTCGACTCGCGCAGCTCCTCCATGGCGGCGGCCCCCGCGCCCGAGGCCGACTGGTAGCTGGCGATCAGCAGCCGCACGATCCGGTTCGCCTGGTGGATGGGCCAGAGCGGCGTGACCGAGATGATGGCGGTGCAGTTGGGGTTGGCGATGATGCCGCGGTGTCCGCGAACGGCGAGCGGGTTGATCTCCGGCACCACCAGCGGCACCGCCGCATCCATGCGGAATGCCGAGGAGTTGTCGATCACCACCGCGCCTGCGCGCACCGCGAGCGGCGCAAATTTCCTCGAGACGGAGCTGCCGGCGGAGAACAGCGCCAGGTCGACACCCGCGAAGCTCGCCTCGGTGAGCTCGCGCACGGCGAGCGACTCGCCGCGGAACTCGAGCGTCTTGCCCGCGGAGCGCGCCGAGGCCAGCAGCCGCAGCTCGCTCAGCGGGAAACGCCGCCGCTCGAGGCAGCCGATCATCTCCATGCCCACGGCGCCGGTAGCCCCGACGATCGCCACGACCGGCGCCCTGGTGCGTCCCTCGGAAACCATGCTCAACTCTCCGTCAACCCTTTCTTTACCGGCGCGATCGTTCCTACCTGAGCGGCGGCGTCCTGTAAAGCCCGGATCTCGTAACAGCGGTGGATGCGCGGATTGCGCGCGAAGTCCTCGGGCAGCGTGGCCGCCGATACGTCGACCACCGAATAGCGCTCGCTGAGCTCCGCGGCGAGCTTGAAGCGCTGCGCGTTGCTCGAGAACACCAGCAGCCCCCCGGGGGCGAGCAGCCGCGCGCCCGCATCGATCAGCTGCACGTGATCGCGGGCGACATCCAGCACTCCCTCCATGCGCTTGGAGTTCGAGAAGGTCGGCGGGTCGAGGAAGATCAGATCGAAGCGCGCCGCGCGCTCCGCCGCGCCGGCGAGCCACACGCGGCAGTCGGCCTGGACGAAGCTGTGAGCGGGACCCGCGAGGCCGTTGAGCGCGAGATTCTGCTGCGCCCACTCGAGATAGGTGCGCGAGAGGTCCACGGAGAGGCTGGCGCTCGCCCCGCCCGCCGCCGCATACACCGTGGCGGTGCCGGTATAGGCGAACAGGTTGAGGAAGCTCCGGGCGCGCGCGCCGCGGCGCAGCCGTGCGCGCGTCAGGCGGTGATCGAGGAAGAGTCCGGTGTCGAGGTAGTCGTCGAAGTTGACCCGGAACCGCAAGTCCGCCTCAGCCACGATGTGAAAACGCTCGCGCTCGCCGAGCTTGCCGTACTGCTCGCCGCGCGGCGTGCGGCGCCGGGTGCGCACGCGGATGCGCTCGGGCGGCACCCCCGCCACCCCGGGGAGGCTCGCGAGCACTTCGCCGCGCCGGCGCTGCACCGCCTCGCGCTCGATCTCGGCGGGAGCCGCATACTCCTGCACGTAGAGCCAGTCCTCCTCGGGATCGAGCGTCCGGTAGAGATCGATCGCGAAGGCGTACTCGGGCATGTCCGCGTCGTAGAGCCGGTAACAGGAGACTCCGGAGCGCTCGGCCCAGCCGCGCAACCGCTTCAGGTTCTTGGCGAGCCGGTTGGCGAACATGCGCGCGCCCGAGGTGTCCTTGAGGTGCGCCACCCCCTTGCCGAGCGTGCCGGGCTCGCGCTCGCTCTCCGGCCCCACCTCGATTCGCAGCAGCCGGCACTCGATCGCGCCGTTCCAGAGCGTGTGGGTGCGGTAGGCACGCAGCCCCAGCTCCATCCCGAGCTCCGGCGCGCCGGTGAGCACCGCGGCGCTCCAGCCGGAAAAGCGCGCACGCAACACGGCGCCGAGCTCGCGATGCACGGCGCGCGCAGCGGCGCGGTCCTCGAGCCGGACGCCATAGGGCGGGTTGGTCGCGAGCAGCCCCGGCCGATCCGGTCCGCGGCCCGCGAGCGGCGCGGCATCGGCGAGCGCGCCCACTTCGAGCTGCACGCGCGCGGCGACGCCGGCGTGGGCGGCGTTGTCGCGCGCCGCGCGGATGGCCTGGCCGTCGCGATCCCGGCCGCGCACGCTGGCCGAGCTGGCCTCGCCCGCGCGGGCGCGCGCGAGCGCCTCGGCCCGCAAGCGCTCCCACAAGGGCGCATCGTGGCCGCGCCAGCCGAGAAAGCCGAAGTAGTCGCGCGTCAGGCCGGGCGCGCGGTCGCCCGCGATGAGCGCGGCCTCGATGCACAGAGTACCCGAGCCGCACAGCGGGTCGAGAAACTCCGCGCCTTGGGCAGCGAGCGCATCCCATCCGGCGCGCAGCAGCATGCCCGCGGCGACGTTCTCCTTGAGCGGCGCCTCGCCCGCGGCGCCGCGATAGCCGCGCCGGTGCAGGCTTTCGCCGGCGAGATCGATGGCCACGGTGCAGCGTGTCCCGTGGGCGTGGGCGTGGACGCGCACGTCGGGGCGCTCGAGGGCGATATCGGGGCGCGATCCGGTCGCCTCGCGCAGCGCATCGACGATGCCGTCTTTGAGCCTGAGCGCCCCGAAGTGCGTGTGGGTGATCGAGGGATGCCGGCCGCTGAAGTCGCACGCCAGCGTGGCACCGGGCCCGAGGTGCGCCGTCCAGTCGATGCGGCGCACGGCGGCGTGAAATTCATCAGCGTCGCGCGCCTCGAACGCGCCGAGCTCGAGAAACACGCGGTTCGCAGTCCGCGACCACAGGCAGGCGCGATAGGCGCTCTCGAGCGTGCCCGTGAAAGCGACGCCGGTCGAGCGCTCGCGCAGCTCTACAGCGCCGCAGTCCTCGAGCTCGCGTGCGAGCAGGTCCGACAGTCCGCGCGGCGCGCTCGCGAGGAACCTCAGCTGAGGTCGATCCACGTCGACTTGAGCTCGGTGTACTTCTCGAGCGCGTGCAGCGACTTGTCGCGCCCGAGGCCCGACTGCTTGTAGCCACCGAACGGCACCGTGAGGTCGTCGGCGTCGTAGCAGTTGACGTACACGGTGCCCGCGCGCAGCGCGCGCGCCACGCGGTGCGCAGTGGTGATGTCGCGGGTCCACACCGCAGCGGCGAGGCCGTAGATCACGTCGTTGGCGATCGCGAGCGCCTCGTCCACCGTCTTGAAGCTGATCGCCGACAGCACCGGCCCGAAGATCTCCTCGCGGGCGATCGCCATGCGCGGCTGCACCTCATCGAACACCGTCGGCTCGACGAAATAGCCGCCGCTCTCCTCGCGCACCCGGCGGCCGCCGAAGCGCACGTGGGCGCCGTCGCGCCGGCCCGAGTCGATGTAGCCGAGCACGCGCTTCATCTGCGTCTCGTCGACGATCGCGCCGAGACGCGTCGCGGGATCGAGCGGGTCGCCGGGCTGGCGCTGGCGGCTCGCGGCCTGCACTTTCTCGAGCACCGCGTCGCGGATGCTCTCGTGCACCAGCAGGCGCGAGCCCGCCGAGCACACCTCCCCCTGGTTGGAAAAGATGGCGTCGGCGGCAGCCTGCGCGGCCCGATCGAGATCCGGATAATCGCCGAGCACTATGTTGGGAGACTTGCCGCCGCATTCGAGCGACACGCGTTTCAGGTTCGACTGGCCGGCGTACTGCATGATCTGCCTGCCGGTCGTGGTCGAGCCGGTGAAGGCGATGCAGTCGACGTCCATGTGCAGCGCCAGCGCCTTGCCGGCGGTCTGGCCGAAGCCGGGCACGACGTTGAACACCCCCGGCGGAATACCGGCCTCGATTGCCAGCTCGGCGACGCGCAGCGCCGTGAGCGGAGATTTCTCCGAGGGCTTCAGCACCAGCGAATTGCCCGTGGCGAGCACCGGCGCGAACTTCCACGCCGCCATCAGCAGCGGATAGTTCCAGGGCACGATCGCGCCCACCACTCCCATCGGCTCGCGCGTGATGAGTGCCAGCGCCCCGGGCCCGGTGGGCGCCACCTGGTCGTACACCTTATCTATGGCCTCGGCGTACCAGCGCAGGCAACGCACCGCGGCCGGGACATCGATCTTCAGGCTGTCGGTGATCGGCTTGCCCATGTCGAGCGTCTCGAGGAGCGCGAGCTCGTCACGGCGGGCGGCGATCACCTCGGCGAAGCGCAGCAGGACCTTCTTGCGCTCCGCAGGCGCGCGATTCGCCCAGCTGCCGGAGGCGAAGGCGGCGCGGGCCGCCTTCACCGCACGATCGATGTCCTCGGCGTCACCCGCCGCGACCCGCGCCAGGAGCTTGCCGGTCGCGGGGTTGATGGAGTCGAAGGTCGCACCCGAGGCGGCGTCGGCATAACGTCCGTCGACGAAGGCCTGGGTACGGAACGAGAGCGCGCGGGCGCGCTCTTGCCAGGAGACCGGAGCGGGTTGTGCGTTCATGGGACGATTTGAGTCCTTCAGAAGGTCGGAGGGGTGCAGGCGCTGATGATCTCACACGCCTCGCGCCCGACATTGCGAAAGCGATGCGGCAGCTGACTGGCGAAATAAAAAGCCTCGCCGGGCCCGAGCACGCGCGTCGCTCCCCCGACGGTGAGCTCGATGCGCCCGCGGATCACGACGCCGGCCTCCTCGCCGCGGTGCGCCAGCATGTCCTCGGTGGTGGCGGCCCCTGCGGCATAACGCTCGTGCAGCAGCGTGAGCTGACGGCCGGCGCGCTGTGCGGCGACCAGACGCAACGAGACCTCGGCGTTGCCGAGCTCGACCAGCTCGTCGGCAGCGAAGAAGGCCTGCGGCGCGGCGCTCAGGTCGAGCGTGAAGAACTCGGCGAGCGCCATGGGTATGCCGTCGAGCACTTTCTTCAGCGAGCTGACCGAGGGGCTCACCCGGTTCTGCTCTATGAGAGAGATGAGTCCGTTGGTGACGCCCGCGCGGCGCGCGAGCTCGCGCTGTGACAACCCAAAGCTGGTGCGGACGCTCCGCAGCCGTGCGCCGACGTCGATGCTCATGGTGTTTAGGATCTTAGACGAGAGAGCGGCGAAATATGGCTCCGGTGGCTTGCTTTGTCCACTTTATTTATCATCCCGGCCCCCAATTCCCTGCACCGAGAAAGCCATGGCCACTTCGAGCGAAGCGCTGAGACGCAGCGACCTGGAAGCGTTGTGGATGCCGTTCACGGCAAACCGGCAGTTCAAGGCGAAGCCGCGTCTGCTCGCGCGCGCGAGCGGCATGCAGTACTGGACCGCCGACGGGCGCGAGATTCTCGATGCCGTGGCGGGCCTGTGGTGCGTCAACGCCGGACACGGCCGGCGCGAGATCACCGCGGCGGTAGCGGCGCAGCTCGAGAGCATGGACTACGCACCGCCCTTCCAGATGGGCCACCCCGGAGCCTTCAAGCTCGCCAACGAGCTCGTCAAGATCGCGCCGAGCGGCCTCGACCATGCGTTCTTCACCAACTCGGGCTCGGAATCGGTCGACACCGCGCTCAAGATCGCCCTGGCCTATCACCGCGTGCGCGGTGATGCGGCGCGCACGCGCCTCATCGGCCGTGAGCGCGGCTATCACGGCGTGGGCTTCGGCGGGATCTCGGTCGGCGGCATCTCACCCAACCGCAAGATGTGGTCCGCGTCGCTCCTCCCGGGCGTGGATCACCTGCCGCACACCCATGACCTGGCGCGCAACGCGTTCTCGCGCGGCCTGCCCGAGCACGGCGCGCATCTCGCCGACGAGCTCGAGCGCCTGGTTGCGCTGCACGACGCCTCCACCATCGCCGCCGTGATCGTCGAGCCGCTCGCCGGCTCGACCGGCGTGCTGCTGCCGCCGCGCGGGTACCTCAAGCGGCTGCGCGAGATCTGCGACCGGCACGGGATCCTGCTGATCTTCGATGAGGTGATCACCGGCTTCGGGCGCACCGGCTCGCCGTTCGCCGCCCAGGAGTTCGGCGTGACGCCCGACATGATCACGCTCGCCAAGGGCATCACCAACGGTTGCGTGCCGATGGGCGCCGTACTGGTGGGGAAGCCGATCTACGAGGCCTTCATGCAGGGCCCGGACGGCATCGAGCTGTTCCACGGCTACACCTACTCGGCGCATCCGGTGGCCTGCGCGGCCGGGCTCGCCGCGCTCGGTATCTACGAGCGCGAGGGGCTGCTGACGCGCGCGCACACGCTCGCGAAGGGCTGGGAAGACGCGGCGCACGGCCTGAAGGGCCTGCCGCATGTGATCGACGTGCGCAACTACGGACTGATCTGCGGGATCGAGCTCGCTGCCTACGCCGGCAAGCCCGGCGCGCGCGGCTTCGAGGTGTTCCTCAAGTGCTTCGAGCGCGGCGTGCTGGTGCGCCAGACGGGCGACATCATTGCGCTGTCGCCGCCGCTGATCGTGGAGCGGGCGCAGATCGAGCGGATTTTCGCCACGCTCAGCGAGGTGCTGCGCGCGCAGTGAGCGAGGCGGTAACGGCGTCGACGCCGCGCGCTCGGCGCGCAGCCGGCCCCGTCAGGGTCGTTCGGCCGGGAAGCCTCTAGGCGTGCGGCTTGCCGCCGAAGTGCTTGACGCGGGACACTACCGCCCACGCGACCAGCGCGAACACGACCGCGCTGCCGATCAGCAGCTCCGTCTCAGTGAAGCCGAAAGCGCCGCTACGCGACGCGACCACGGTTATCGTCTGCACCACACACCTCCGCGGGCCGACAGGACCCGATACAATCGCAGACTGAGACTCCCACCGCCGCCGCGCACGGTGAAGCAGCCCGTCGCGGATCTGCGACGAGGTTCAACGCGAAGCCTGGTTATGTCAGGTGTGGCTGGGCTCGAAGATCGCGTAGATCTTGGCGCAGTCCTCCAGCACCTCCCAGGTGCCGGAGAAGCCCGCGGGCACGACGAACGCGTCGCCGGGCCCGAACGTGCTGCGCTCACCGGAGGCGCTCTCGATCACCACGCGCCCGGCGGTCATCACGCACAGCTCGTTCTCCGTGTAGCGCACCCGCCATTTGCCGCGCGTCGCCGCCCAGCGCCCGGCGAAGAACTGCTGCGTGCCGTCGGTGAAATAGTTCTGCACGCGCAGCTCGGGGGTACCTGCGACCAGGCGGTCGGCCGGCGGCTCGGAAACGTCCGCCGCCAGAGTGCCGTCGAGCCGAACGATGGAAGTGTTCATGGGGGTGCCGCTCAGGTACTGCTGCCAGGAAATTCTAGCGCGAAGGTGCGCCGCAGACTCGAGCGTCCGCGGCGCAACCCGGCGCAGTCCCGCGGCGCCCCTCACTGGCTGCCTCCGGAAGCCCCGGCGCCGGATCCAGCGGCCGTCACGCTCGCAGGCGCAACCGTCACCCCGCGCTCGAGCCGCACCGTGACCCGCCGGTCGAGGGCGTAGGCGTCGAGGTCGCCGGCTGCGCTCGCCGACTCGCTCGCGCCATGCGCCTCGATGATGAGGCGCTCGCGGGCGACGCCACCGGCCAGAAGCGCGGCGGCTACCGCCTCAGCGCGGCGCTGCGACAGTGCCTCGTTGTAAGCCGCATCGCCCCGCGGGTCGGCAAAGCCGGCGACGCGCAGCTTCGCGTCGGGGACGGTCGCGGCCAGGGCGCCGAGCTTCAGCAGTGGCCCCATGTCCTCGGCCTTGATCGAGGTGTCGTCGGTGCGGAAGCTGACATCCATGCCGACGGCGTCGACCGCGGACAGCGTGTGCTCGAGCTGCGCGCCGTAGGTGCGCGACTGCGCCAGCGAGCCGTTGAGCTCGGTCAGGTTTGCGGCGAGCCGGGTACGCTCGGCCTCGCTCCTGTGATAGCGATCGCCCATCAGACCGCCGGCGGCGGCGCCGATCATGGCGCCGATCGGTCCGCCGGCCGCCGCCCCCACGGCCAGTCCCGTAACGATGCCGATGTCCTCCGCCCTGGCGTTGCTGTCGGGCCCGGCGCTGGCCCCCGCCCAGGCGGGAGCGCCGCCGAGGCAGGCCGCGGCGGCGAGGCCCAGACCTAAGTGTGTCGAGTTGCGCGTAATCATGTTGCCTCCTCTCGTGGCTTGGTTCCGGTACGGGAGATAGTTCAGCGCGCGCACGGGCCGCGCCGATGATGCAAAGGCGTCAGGAGACGGGATGCTTTGTGGCAGATGATGGCAGTCGCGGCGGTGCGGCCATGGCCGCCGCCGCGCTTCGCTATACTGCGCACCCCCCGCCACCGGAAGAACGCGCCATGCGGCCCCTGCTGATCGCCTCGCTCGCCCTGGCGGCTGCGGCCGCGCCCGTCGCCGCCCCGGCCGCGGACGGCGAGGTGCTGCGCGCCACGCTCGAGAACGGGCTGCGCGTCATCGTCGTGCGCAATCCGCTCGCGCCCGTGGTCACGACCTCGGTGAACTACCTGGTCGGATCCGACGAGGCGCCGGCGGGCTTTCCCGGGACCGCACATGCCGAGGAGCACATGATGTTCCGCGGCAGCCCGGGGCTCACCGCCGACCAGCTCGCCGACATCGGCAGCGTCCTCGGCGGGGACTTCAACGCCGACACGCGCGAGGGACTGACGCAGTACCTGTTCACCGTGCCCGCCGAAGATCTCGACGTGGCGCTGCACATCGAATCGCTGCGCATGCGCGCGGCGCTCAACACCGCCAGGGAATGGAGCCAGGAGCGCGGCGCGATCGAGCAGGAGGTGGCGCAGGATCTGTCCGAGCCCGGCTATGTGCTGTACTCGAAGCTGCGTGCGCGCCTGTTCGCCGGCACGCCGTACGCGCACGACGCGCTCGGCACGCGGCCCTCTTTCGACAAGACCACCGCCGCGATGCTCAAGAGCTTTCACGAGGCGTGGTATGCGCCGAACAACGCCATCCTGGTGATCGCCGGTGACGTGGACCCGCAAGGGGCGCTCGCCGAGGTGAAGAGCCTGTTCGGCGACATCCGCCCGAAGAAGCTGCCGCCGCGCCCGGCGGTGCATCCGCGCGCCGTCGCGCCGGGCTCGTTCACCGTCGACACCGACCGCCCGAGCGGCACGCTGATGGTTGCGCTGCGCACGCCCGGCCCCCGTGCCGACGACTTCGCCGCGCTCGAGGTGCTCGCGGATGTGCTCAGCAACCGGCGCTTCGATCTCTACGGCCTCGTGCCCCAGGGCAAGGCGATTGCGGCCGAGTTCGCCCTCGACCCGTTACCCGAGGCGGGACTCGCCTATGTGGTGGCCTCCTTCACGGCCGGCAGCGATCCACACGCGCTCGAGAGCGAAGTGCGCGCGATCCTCGCGCGGGTGGCACGCGAGGGCGTGCCCGCCGAGCTGGTCGAGGCGGCCAAGCTGCAGGAACGCAGCGATGCGCAGCTGCAGCGCAACTCGATCGGCGAGCTCGCCGCGGTCTGGTCGGATGCGGTCACGATCTTCGGGCTCGAGTCTCCCGACGATGATCTGAAGCGCATCGAGAAGGTGACGGTCGCGGACGTGAATCGCGTCGCGCGCCGCTACCTCGACCTCGACCACGCCGTCACCGGCGTGATGCTGCCGCGCGGTTCGGGCCGGCCGGTGCCCGGCGGCGGCGGCTTCGGCGGACACGAAGCGATCTCGCTCGGCGAGGCCCATGGGACCGCGCTGCCCTCGTGGGCTGCCAAGGCGCTCGCGCGGCTCGAAGTGCCGCCGTCCACGCTGCACCCGGTCGTCAGTACGCTGCCGAACGGGCTCACCCTGATCGTGCAGAGCGAGGATGTGAGCGACACCGTGAGCGTGTACGGTCACATCCGCAATCGCCCCGAGACCGAAGAGCTCGCCGGCCAGGAAGGCGTCAGTCAGGTGCTCGAGCGGCTGCTGCCCTACGGCAGCGAGCGGCTCGACCGGCTCGCCTTTCAGGGCGCACTCGATGCCATCGGTGCGCGCGAGCACGCCGGCACGGACTTCTCGGTGCAATCGCTGGCGGAGCACTTCGACCGGGCGCTCGAGCTGCTCGCCGACAACGAGCTGCATCCGGCGCTGCCGCCGGCGGCGCTGGAGGTGATCCGCGGCCAGGTCGCGCAGGGCGTGGCGGCCCGTAACGTGAGCCCGGGCTTCCTCGCGCAGCACTCGCTGCGCGCCGCGCTCTTCCCCGCCGACGACCCGAGCCTGCGCATGGCGACGCCCGAGTCGGTGCGCTCGCTCAGCGACGCGACGGTGCGCGCCTACTATCAGCAGGCATTCCGTCCGGATCTCGCGACGATCGTGATCGTCGGCAAGGTCGAGCCGGCGGCCGCGGCCGCCGCGGTCGCCCATTACTTCGGCGCCTGGAGCGCGAGCGGCCCGGCGCCCGCCATCGAGCTGCCCGCCGCCCCGCCGAATCAGGCCGGCGTCGTCGCCGTACCGGACGCGAGCCGCGTGCAGGACCGGGTCGTGCTGGCTCAGAACCTCGCGCTGACGCGCGCCGATCCCGATTACTATCCGCTCGCACTCGGCAACGCGGTGCTCGGGGGCAGCTTCTACTCGACCCGCCTCAGCATCGACCTGCGCAAGAACGCGGGGCTCGTGTACGGCGTCGAGTCGCTGCTGCAGGCGGGCCGCACGCGGAGCGTCTATCTGGTCGAATACGCGAGCGACCCGCAGAACGTGGTCAAGGCCGCCGCCATGGTGGCGCGCGAGCTCTCCGCCATGCAGGAGACCCCGGTCGGCGCCGACGAGCTCACGCGCATCAAGGCATACCTGCTGCGGCAGATTCCGCTCTCCGAGGCCGGGGTCGCGGAGATTGCCCGCGGCATGCTGGGACGGCGCGATGCCGGGCTGCCGCTCGATGAGCCGAGCATCGCGGCGCGCCACTACGTCGAGCTGGACGCGGCGGCGGTGCAGGCGGCGTTCCGCAAGTGGCTGCGCCCCGCCGACCTCGTGCGGGTCAGCCAGGGGCCCGCGCCGCAGTAGCGGTTGCCCGAGGTCCTCCGATGCGACCGTCAGCCGCCGCGCTCGCCGCCCTGGCACTCGCGCTCGCTGTCGCGAGCACGCCGCTGGCGGCGGCGATCCAGCCGGACGACTGCCTGGCAGCGCGGCGCAAAGACGCGAGTCATGAAGCCGCGTGCTACTCGCTGGTGCAGGACGGCAGGAAACGCACCCTGCGGATCTACCTTCCGCCCAAACACGGCGAGCCTCTGCCCGTGGTCCTG
>DASPOP010000331.1:0-2592 GCA_035625955.1 Steroidobacteraceae bacterium
AGCCGCGCCCGCACGAACAGCATGTAGGAGGTCGGCCGGTAGCCGTAGGCTGGATTGAGGGACGCGGGATAGCTGTAGGTGCCGGCGAGCCCGCCGACACCGAGCGTCAGCGCCTGAACGCGCGCGAAGTCGAAGATATAGCCGAGCGAGAGCTTGTTGATCATGAAGCTCTCGCCGAACAGCGCCGTCCCTGGCAGGAACAGCTCGTCTTTCGCCACATGCTCCGCGCGCCCGAAGAGCGTCTGCGCGGCGGTGAGCTTGAGCGCCGACTCGAGCAGCCAGGCGCTGCTCGCCGCACCCTGCGACGGTACGTTGTGGCCCCAGGCGAGCGTCGTCTGCCACCATGTCCCGCCTGGCGGCGCGTTGTAGCTCACCGAGGCCGTAGTGCGGCGTACGGCGATTCCCGGCTCGAGCTGCTCGGGACTTGCGAGGCGGCCCGTGCTCAGCTGCATCGACCAGTCACGCGCTGGGTTCCAGGTGAGGCGCGCCGACCAGGAATCGAAGCCGCGCAGCTCGACGTCGTAGCGATGCTGATCGGGCTCGTGCCCGTTGAATGCCGAGGCGTCGAGCTTCCACTGCTGCCACACGTAGCCCAGCGTCACCACGCCGAAGGTCACGTGGGTCGAGTCGAGCCAGTGATGCGCGATCGGCGCTTCGGGATCGTCCATCCCGGAGAGACGATCCATGAAGGCGCTCGGCCCGAGCGCCGGCTCGCCGGCGGGACCCGCATACACGAACACGCTGCTCCCGGGCGCGAGCTCGCGGCTGTAGGTCGCGGCAGCCTCCATCAGCAGGTTGTGCGGGTGCTGCCGGTCGATGAGCGGCGTGCGCCCGTCGGCAGTCTCGCCCGTCTGAAAAAGGAGCGGATAGCCGCTCGCCCCCATGAGGGGCTCGGCCGAGAGCATGAGGTGTATGCCGAAGGCCGCGGCGTCGAGCTCGCGGCGCGCCATGAGCATCAGCATGCTGGTCGAGAAGGCCTGCGAGTCGCCGCGCGCGCCGCCCTGATCGTCGTAGATCGCATCCACGTAGCCATGCAGCATCGTCATCCAGGCGCCCTGCATCCCGTGGATGCCTGCCAGCGGTGTCGAATCGGGCTGCCAGCTGGTGCCGGAGGATTCGCGGGTCATGGCGTAACGGCCGTACAGGCCGCTCATGTCCGCTGCGTCCTGTGCCCGCAGTGCCGGCCCGTGCAACGCCATGAGCGCGGGCAGGAGAGATCGCAGCAGTCGGCGAGCGCGCGTTTGCATCCGTGCGCATGCTACGGGCACGAGGGGCGCAAAAAAAAGGGCGACCCCGAATGGGATCGCCCTCCTGATCTGTCAGCAGTATCCGTCGGCGACGGCGCTCCTACGCGGCCTTCTTCGTTCCCGCGGCACGGGTAGCGGCCTCGGCGGCGAAGTTGCTGACCGACTCCTGCACTTCGGAAGCCAGGGTCGAGAACTCCTGCGCGCGGACGCGCAGCTTCTCGCTCAGCTGGTTGCTGAGCTCGGCCTGCTTGCCGAGCAGGTCGGCCACCGCCTGGGTGCCAACCGCGGCGCGCGCGCTGAGGGCGGCCCTGGCGTGCGCCAGACCCGCCTCGAGGTAGTCGCCGGCGACGGCGTAGTTGAAGCGGGCAAAGCGCTCGAGCGCCTTGAAGCCATCCTGTTGAGCCTTGCTGAAGGAGGCGACGGTCTCCTTGTAGGTCTCCAGCCAGGTGTTGATGTCGTAGGTACGGTCGGTCATGGCAGCTCCTCGCGAGGCGGTCTGGGGGTTGATGAGTCGCATTCTACGTGCTTTTGTATGCATTGCAATAATCCAGAGGCTGAATGGCAGGGGTCGCATAGATATCTGATATATCGCAATTTAATAAAACTTTCACAACCTCATAACGCACCGTACTTGTGCAATGCATACCGGTTATGTCCTGGCGCGAGGCGCGCCCGCTCCCTTGGTAAGATTCGCCGATGCCCGCGAACAGAATGCCCGTGGCGGATCTGGTGAAGCACATCGGCGAGGAAATCGGCGTTTCCTCCTGGATCCTCCTCGACCAGAACCGGATCAACGAGTTCGCCCACTGCACGGGCGATCACCAGTGGATCCACCTGGATGCCGAGCGTGCGGCGCGCGAGGGCCCTTTCGGGGGCACGATCGCCCATGGATTTCTCACCCTGTCCCTGATCGCACCGACGAGCTTCGAGGTGATGCTCGGGCGCATCTCGCCGAAGTCGGTCGTGAACTATGGGCTGGAGAAGGTGCGGTTCGTCGCCCCGGTGCGCTCCGGCAAGCGCGTGCGCAACCACATCGTGATCGCCTCGGTCGAGAACAAGGGGACCGGGCGCTACCTGGTGACGACCGATAACACCATGGAGATCGAGGGGGAGAGCAAGCCCGCGCTCACCGCGAGCGCGCTCGCCATGTTCATAGCCTGACCGTCAGGCCATCAGCCGCGCATGCGGCTGCCGTCGGGATCGAACACCGCCGCCGCCTGTCGCGTCGCCTTGCAGCGCTCTCCGAGGATCTCGATCTCGAAGCCGTTCGTCTCTGCGGCAAACTCCTTCGGCACGTAGCCGAGCGCCAGCGAGCGCTGCGCGCTGTGGCCGTAACCGCCCGAGG
>DASPOP010000332.1:0-3512 GCA_035625955.1 Steroidobacteraceae bacterium
CCCGCGGGTGGAGCTGCGGCTCGAGCCGCTCGCGAGGCTCGTCCTCGTCGAGCGCCACGTGAGCTCGAGTGCCGCGGCGAGCTTCGTCACGAGCGCCGTCAGCGCCGAGCTCGCGCGCGGTGCGGCTCTCGATCACTACCGGCTGCAGGAGCTCAGCTCCCGCGCCATCCTCTTCGACACGCTCAGCGCCACGCTGGCGCAGGAGGCGAGCTACCGGCTGCACGCGCTCGGCAGCGGCGCCAGCGCGGCCCGCTCGACGCTCGGCGTGCGGCTCGCCGGCGAGCGCGCCGGCCTCACCCTGTCGGTGGCCGCACTCGGCGACCGCCAGCAGGTGCAGGACACCTACGCCCTGGTCGAGCACGCGGCGCCCCACGCCCGCACCGAGCAGACTTTCCGCGGCATCTCGGCGGGGCGCGCCCGGGTCGCCTTCAACGGCAAGATCGTGGTCGCACGCGAGGCCCACGGCACCGACTCGCGCCAGTCGCTGCGCGGGCTGCTGGCGGGGCCGGAGGCCGAAATCGACGTGCGGCCGCAGCTCGAGATCTACACCGACGACGTGCGCTGCAGTCACGGCGCGACCGCCGGCAAGCTCGACGACAACATGCTCTTTTATCTCCTGTCGCGCGGCCTCGACCGCGACGCGGCGCAGCGTGCGCTCAAGTGGGCGTTTCTCGAGGACGTGATCGCCCGCATCGGCGTGCCTGCGCTGCGGCGGCAGATCGAGGAGCGTACGGTCAGCCGCATGCAGGACGGGGCCGCGCTCCGGGAGCTCATCTGATGGCAGCCAAAGTCTCACCGCTCGACGCCCCGCCCGCCTACGACGCCGCGCGCGTGCGGCGCGACTTTCCCATTCTCGCCAGCCAGGTGAACGGGCATCCGCTCGTCTACCTCGACAGCGCGGCCTCCTCGCAGCGCCCGCTGCCGGTGCTGCGGGCAGTCGAGGACTACGAGACGCATTCGCACGCCAACGTGCACCGCGGCGTGCACGCCCTCAGCCAGGCGGCCACCGCCGCCTTCGAAGGCGCCCGCGAGCGGGCACGCCGCTTCCTCAATGCGCGCTCGACGCGCGAGATCGTCTTCGTGCGCGGCACGACCGAGGCGATCAACCTCGTGGCCCAGTCCTATGCGCGGCCGCGCTTCGGGCCCGGCGACGAGATCCTGATCACCGCGCTCGAGCATCACGCCAACATCGTGCCCTGGCAGATGGTGTGCCAGCAGACCGGCTGCACGCTCAAAGTCGCGCCGATCAACCGCCGCGGCGAGCTCATCGACGAGGAGTTCGCCGGGCTCCTCAACCCGCGCACGCGCCTGGTGGCGGTCGCACACGTCTCGAACGCGCTCGGCACGGTGTTGCCGGTTAAGCGCATCGTCGAGGCGGCGCACGCCCGGGGCGCCGTGGTGCTCATCGACGGCGCGCAGGCGGTGCCGCACTCGCGCGTCGACGTGCGCTCGCTCGGCGCGGATTTCTACGCCTTCTCGGGCCACAAGATGTACGCCCCCACCGGAATCGGGGTTCTGTACGGCCGCGAGGAGCTGCTCGCGGCGATGCCGCCCTGGCAGGGGGGCGGGGAGATGATCCTCACGGTCTCGTTCGAGAAGTCCACCTGGAACGACCTGCCGTGGAAGTTCGAGGCCGGGACCCCGAACATCTCAGGCGCGGTGGGGCTCGGGGCCGCCATGGACTACCTCGAAAGCTTAGGGTTAGAGGCGGTCGCCGCGCACGAGTCGCGCCTGCTGGCACTCGCCACCGCGGAGCTCGCCCGGATGCCGGGGATCGAGCTCATCGGCACGGCGGCGCACAAGGCCTCGGTCCTTTCGTTCACGCTCGCCGGCGTGCACGCCCACGATCTCGGCACGATCCTCGACACCGTTGGTGTCGCCGTGCGCACCGGGCATCACTGCGCAATGCCGGTCATGACCTTCTTCGGGATTCCCGCGACCGCCCGTGCCTCCTTCGGCTGCTACAACACCGAGGAGGACGTGGCGCGGCTCGTGGCGGGCATCGCCAGGGCGCGCGAGGTGTTCGGCTGATGGATCTGAAGGAGCTCTATCGCGACGTGATCCTCGATCACAACCGCCATCCGCGCAACTTCGGCCGCCTCGAGAATGCCGGCGCCGGCGGCGAGGTGTTGCACGCCGACGGCCACAACCCACTGTGCGGCGACCGCCTCTCGGTCTATGTGCGCATGAACGGCGAGCGCGTCGAGGACATCCGTTTCGAAGGCTCAGGCTGCGCGATTTCGACCGCCTCCGCCTCGCTCATGACCGAGGCGGTCAAGGGCAAGGAGCGCGCGGCCGTGCGCCGCCTGTTCGACCAGGTCCACGCGCTCCTCACGCACCACGGCGCCGCGCCGGACGCGGCGCTCGGCAAGCTCGCCGCCCTCTCCGGCGTCAGCGAGTTCCCCGCGCGGGTGAAGTGCGCCACCTTGAGCTGGCATACGCTCAATGCCGCGCTCGAGCACGGCGCGGCCACCGTGTCGACGGAATAGCCCATGCGCCGGCACGAGAACGAGCCCTTCGTCGTCATCCGCGAGGTGCGCGCGGTGATCGTTCCCGCCGGACAGGAGGTCAAGCTCAAGCCCGGCCAGGCGGGCTACATCACCCAGGCGCTCGGGGGGAGCTTCACCGTGTACCTCGAAGGGAACCTGTTCCGCATCGCCGGCGAGGACGCCGACGCCATCGGCCAGGAAGTGGTCAAGCCGCCCGAGCTGCCGCCGAACGCCACCGTCGAGGACGTGCGCAAGCTCGCCTGGGAACAGCTGCGCAGCTGCTACGACCCTGAGATCCCGATCAACATCGTGGATCTCGGACTGGTGTATGAATGCGACGTGAAAGAGAACGACGACGGCACGCGCACGGTGGAGGCACAGATCACGCTCACCGCGCCCGGCTGCGGCATGGGGGAGATACTGGTGGACGACGTGCGCGACAAGCTGCAGCGCATCCCGACCGTGCGCGACGCTCACGTCACGCTGACCTTCGACCCGCCGTGGAACCAGTCGATGATGTCGGAAGCCGCCAGGCTGCAGACGGGGATGTTTTGAGCGAGTGGCTCGACATCGGCCCGATGAGCGCACTCGGCGAAGGCGTTCCCTTCCAGGCCGAGGTCGACGGCGTGGCGGTGGTGGTGGTGCGCTGCGGTAAGGAGCTGTACGCCGTGGAGGACCGCTGCACGCACGACGGCGAGTCCTTCGCGGGCGCGGAGGTCGAGTCCTGCGAGCTCATCTGCCCGCGGCACGGCTCGCACTTCGATCTGCGTACCGGGGACGCCCTCACCCCGCCGGCCTACGAGCCGGTGCGCACCTACGCGGTGCGCGAGCAGGACGGCCGGATCCTGGTCGAGCAGCCTGCTTGAGGCGCCGCATGAAACGCCTGACCGTCATGCGTCACGCCGATGCCCGCTGGAAGGACCCGGGAACCGACGATTTCGCCCGCCCGCTCAACCGCCGCGGCCTCTCCGGGGCGGAGGCGATTGCCAAGCGGCTGCTCGAGCTCGAGCTCGTTCCCGACCG
>DASPOP010000333.1:0-4397 GCA_035625955.1 Steroidobacteraceae bacterium
ACCACTGATTCGAGCATCATCAGCAGCTCGTGGCAGGTCGGAGCCTCGAGCACGCGCGTGCCCGCCACCTGCGCGTCGGCCGCGAGGAACGATACCGGTCGGGCGACGCCAAGCGAGCCGAGGGTGGCGTAGGCATGCGCAAGCTGCAGCGGCGTCACCGAGAGCCCATAGCCGTGCGACATGGTGACGATGCCGATCGGCCGCCATTGTGAGTAGGTGGGCAGCAGCCCCGCGGACTCGCCCGGGTAGCCGCTGCTCGTCACCCCGCCGAAGCCGAGATGCGTCAGCGTGGTCCATACCTGCTGCGGGGCGAGGCTGAGCGCGATGTGTGCCATGCCGACGTTGGAGCTCTTGGCGAGTACGGTCGCGATGTCGATGCGTCCGAAGTTGTGCTCGTCCGGGAACTCCTTCACGCCGACCTTGATGAAGCCCGGCGAGGTGTCGATGACGCTGCGCGAGTCGTACTTGCCGGCGGCGAGCGCCGCGGCGACCCAGAACGGCTTGATGGAGGAGCCTGGCTCGAAGATGTCGGTGGCGGCGCGGTTGCGGTAGTCGGCCGCCTGCATCTGCTCGCGGTCATTGGGGTTGTAGGCAGGCTGGTTCACCATGGCGAGCACTTCGCCGGTGGTGACATCCAGCACCACGATCGAGCCGGCGCGCGCCCGCTGGTCGCGCACCGCGGCCTTGAGCTCGCGGTAGGCGAGGTATTGGATGCGCATGTCGATCGACAGCACCAGGTCGCGCCCCGGGCGCGCCGGGCGGATGCTCTCGACGTTCTCGACGATGCGCCCGTAGCGGTCCTGGATGACGCGCTTCTCGCCACGCTCGCCGGCGAGCCAGTGCTCGAAGGCGAGCTCGAGCCCCTCCTGGCCAGCGTCATCGACGTTGGTGAAGCCGAGCAGGTGCCCGGTGACCTCGCCCGCCGGGTAGTAGCGGCGATACTCGCGCGAGGTGTACACGCCCGGAATCCCCAGCGCCTTGATCTCGGCGGCCTCGGCCGGCTGGCGGCCGCGCGCGAGGTACAGGAACTCGCGATCGAGATTGCTGGTGATGCGCCTGGCCAGCTCCTGGCGGTCGACCCCGAGCGCGCCGGCGAGGCGCGGGATCTGCTCTTCGGCGAGCGCGACCTCGCCCGGATTCACCCAGATCGAATCGACCGGCGTGCTCACCGCCAGCGGCTCGCCATAGCGGTCGGTGACGGTGCCGCGATGGGCGGCGATCTGCAGCACGCGCGAGAAACGCGCATCGCCCTGGCGCACCAGAAAGCTGTGGTCGACCAGCTGCAGCTCGACGGCGCGCCACAGCAGCGCGGCGCAGGCGAGCGTGAGCGCCGCCAGCAGCACGCGCGCGCGCCAGCGGAACGAGCGCGGTGCCGGGTCGCCACGCAGGCTGCGCGCCTTCACGGCGAGACGACCTCGATGCTCTGCGGCGCCGGCATCGCCATGTGGAGGCGCGTGCTCGCGACGCGCTCGACGAACGCGTGGCTCGACCAGGCGCTCTGCTCGAGCTGCAGCTGGCCCCATTCGATCTGCAGGTTGTCGCGCCGTGCGTTGAGCGCCTCGAGCTGGATGAAGAGTTCGCGCGCGCGATGCTCGCAGTAGATCGCGCCGGCCGCCGAGGCGAGCACCGCGAGCCACAGGAGCGGCACCGCGATCACGAGCACGGTGCGCTCGCTCACGCGACCTTCTCCGCCACGCGCAGCAGCGCGCTGCGCGCGCGCGGATTGCGCTTCACCTCCGCGTCCGTCGGCCGGGTCTTGCGGCCGATGATCCTGAGCGGCGGCGCGGCGCGCGGCGGCAGCACCGGCAGGTGCGCGAGCGCCGGGTCGGGCTGCGATTCGCGCTGCATGAAGCGCTTCACCAGCCGGTCCTCGAGCGAATGGAACGTGATGACCACGAGCCGTCCGCCGATGGCGAGGCCGGCGAGCGCGCCGAGCAGCCCGCGCTCGAGCTGCCCGAGCTCGTCGTTGATGAACATGCGCAGCGCCTGGAAGGTGCGCGTCGCCGGGTGCTTGCCGGGCTCGCGCGTGCGCACCGCATGCGCAACCACCTCGGCGAGCTGCGCGGTGCGCGTGAGCGGCGCGGCGCGGCGTGCCTCGACGATCGCACGGGCCACGCGGCGCGCGAAGCGCTCCTCGCCGAAGCTCGCGATCACCTGGCGTATCTCGTCGAGGCTCGCCCGAGCGAGCCAGGCCGAGACCGGTTCGCCGCGTGTCGGGTCCATGCGCATGTCGAGCGGGCCGTCGGCGCGGAAGCTGAAGCCGCGGCGCGCGTCGTCGAGCTGCGGTGAGGACACGCCGAGGTCGAAGAGCACGCCCCGGCAAGCACGACCTTCTGCGTGTAGCGGCACGAGCGCGCCGAGATCGGCAAACGACGCGTGCACGAGCGTAAGCCGCATTTCGTCGGCAAAGCGCTGACGCCCGGCCGCGATGGCCTGCGGATCGCGGTCGATTGCGAGCACGCTGCCCTCTCGACCCAGGGCCTGGAGAATGAGTGCCGTGTGGCCGCCGCGCCCGAACGTCGCATCGACATAGTAACCGTCCGCTTCCAGGGCCAGTCCCGCAAGCGCCTCCGCGGCAAGCACCGGTGTGTGCTCATCCCCCATAGAAGCGGCGCGCCTTTGGCCCAAATCCACCCGAGGCGGCAGCCTTACCTGCCGCCCCTCGTCAACTCACCGCGGCCCCGTGGCCGGTCTTAAAGCGACAGCGACTCGAGCTCGGACGGCAGATCGGTCGCCACCTCTTCATTCCTGAGCCACAGGTCGCGCCGTTCGTTCCATCGCGACTCGTCCCACAGCTCGAAGCGGTTCCCCTGGCCGATCAGCATCCCGTGCCGCTCGAGCTTCGCGAACTCGCGCAGCTCCAGCGGCAGCAGCACCCTGCCGTGTCCGTCGAGGGGCAGATCGGTCGCGTGGCCCACCATCAGCCGCTGCAGCCGCCGTGCCGTCGGATTGAGGCTCGGCAGGCTCATCAGCTTGCGTTCGATCTGTTCCCACTCGGGCAAGGGATAAATGAGGAGGCACTGGTCTTTGTCGACGGTGACGACCAGTCGCCCCTGAGCGAGCCCCGCGATCTGCTCGCGGTAGCGGGTGGGCATGACCATCCGCCCCTTGTCGTCCAGGGTGATCTTTGTTGCACCGCGAAACATGACCTGTACGGCAGTGCGCCGCCCATCTACCCCCACTTTCTCCCACCGACTGCCACTATAGGAATCGCGGGTGAACTATGTCAATTGAAAAAAGTGAGAAATTCGTCGCAGTCACAAAGACTTATGTTGAAAAGACAGGCAGCCGGAGCTGTTCCTGGGCCTCGGCTGGCCCTCTCCCGGGCCCCCGCGGATCAGATTTCATTCATAGCAATCAGCGGTTTGAGTGGTGAACCTTATACAGTGGTTCACGAGTCGGCGGCCTGGACGACGGCGGAGCAGCGAGCGCCCCGCGTGGGCCACTGCGGCAGCAGAGTTCGATCCTTGTATCAGCTCGCCTCGAACGCGTGCCGGATCCACTCGATCCCGGGCTGGGGGGCGCTGAGGTCGCTCACGACCAGCACGTCGAACCGGACCGGGAGGCGCGCGAGCTCCGCCCGCTGTTGCAGCAGCTGCTGCGCGGCGCGCGTGATGCGCCGCTGCTTGCGGGCGTCGACGCTCGCGGCCGCGGAGCCGAAACCCGCGTGCGCGCGGGTGCGCACCTCGGCGATCACGAGCACGCCGCCCTCGCGTGCAACGAGATCGAGCTCGCCGAGCCGCCGGCGATAGTTACGCTCGAGAATCTCGCAGCCCCGCGCGCGCAGAAATTCCGCCGCCAGATCCTCGGCGCGCTTGCCGCTCTGTTGTCGCTGCGTGAGCATCGGAGAGCTCGGCGGGCATCAGGGGGATGCGTCGGGCAGCGCGCGCAGCTCGCCGTCGTGCAGCTGCGCCCAGGCGAGCTCGCGGCGGATGCGCCGCTCGGGATCGAAGCTCAGCCGTCCGGTGAGGCCGGCGATGTTGACGTCTCCCGGATGATTGCGCAGCGCCACCGCGAGCCGATAGGCATCGAAGCCGAACGCGAACAGGCGGCTGCGCTGCAGGCCGCTGTTGGGCCAGGCCTCGCGCGTCGCCACGCGCACCGCCTCGGCGAGATCGCCGCCCAGCATCCACGGCATGTCGGGAAACATCAGGCCGTCGAGATCCTGGTTGGCGCGCACGTCCGGCTCGAAAGCACTCGAGGTGGCGTAGGTCGGTATGTCCCCGGCGAAATGAAAGCGCAGCTGGGGGCGCAGCAGCCGCTCGGTATTGGCGGGCGCCGGCGAGAAAATGAAACCGAGGTCGCCGCGGCGGCGCGGCTCGAACTGCAGCCTGGTGCCGAGTACGCCTTCGAGCCGCCGATAGCGCGCCTGGCTCTCGCTGATGCCGAGCGTCTGG
>DASPOP010000334.1:0-2212 GCA_035625955.1 Steroidobacteraceae bacterium
CCGCTCATCGAGATCGTGCACGCCGACGATACCGATGCATCCGCCGTGCAGGCCGCCACCGCGTTCGCGCGCCGGCTCGACAAGCTGCCGGTGCCCTGCCGCAGCGCGCCGGGCTTCATGGTGAATCGCGTCCTCACTCCCTACATCAACGAGGCCATGTACGCCGCCGAGGATGGAGTGGCGCTCGCGGCGATCGACCGGACCGCGGTGCGCTTCGGCATGCCGGTGGGGCCGATCGAGCTCGCCGACGTCGTGGGGCTCGACGTCGGTGCGCACGTCGGCGAGATCATCGCCCGCGAGCTCGGCCGGCCGGTGCCGCAGCTGCCGCGGCTGGCGGCACTGCTCGCGGCGAAGAAGCTCGGCAAGAAGAGCGGTGAGGGCTTCTACGTCTGGCAGGACGGCAAAGCCGTGAAGAGCGGCAGCGGCGGCCCGGCGCCGGAGGATCTCGAGGACCGGCTGATTCTGGTGCTCGTCAACGAATGCGTCGCGTGCCTGCGTGAGCGCGTGGTGGAGGATGCCGATCTCGCCGACGCCGCGGTGATCTTCGGCACCGGCTTCGCTCCCTTCCGTGGCGGACCGCTCGCTTATGCCCGTGCCCGCGGAACCGGCGCGGTCGTCGCGCGCCTCGAGGAGCTTAGCTTACGTCATGGTCCGCGCTTCAAGCCCGACGCCGGGTGGGCGCTGCTCGGGGCCGGTCAGAAAACGTGAGGCCGCTGCGCGCGGGCCCGGCGAGGCCCTGTGCTACCATCGGGCCGGCGTTGCGCGGCGATCCAAAGCGGCGCGGCCAACCTTAACTTAAGCGGTCGGCTTCGGGGGTCCATGGCGGAAGAGCGCGAAACCAGCGTGCAGGTGCTCAAGGCGTTCGCGCCCCTCGACGGCATGAAGCGCGAGAACCTCGCGGCGCTGGCGAAGAAGATCACCGTGCGCACGCTCAACTCCGGCCGCCTGATGTTCGATCAGGGCGACACCGACAAGCGCACCTTCTGGCTGGTCACCGGTACGCTGGAGATCGGCGAGGGCGAGCGCAACGTCGCGACGCTGCAGGGCGGCACCCCCGAGGCGCGCAACCCGCTCTACCCGCAACTGCCGCGCCGCGTGAGCGCCCGCGCCCGCGGCGACGTCACCTACCTCTCGATCGACAGCGACCTGCTGGACGTGATGATCACCTGGGATCAGACCGGCACCTACGAGGTCGCCGAGCTGCAGGCGCAGCTGCAGAACGCCGGCTCCGACGACTGGATGACGACGCTGCTGCAGACCAAGGCGTTCCATCGCATCCCGCCCGCCAACATCCAGGCGATTTTCCAGCGCCTGCAGCGCATCCCGGCCAAGGCCGGCGAAGTCGTCATCAAGCAGGGCGGCGAGGGCGATTACTTCTACATCATCGTCAGCGGCAAGTGCGCGGTGTCACGCGAGACGCCGCTCAAGCAGGAAGGCATACGGCTCGCCGAGCTCGGCGTCGGCGACACCTTCGGCGAGGAGGCGCTGATCGCCGAGGCCAAGCGCAACGCCACCGTCACCATGATCACCGACGGCGTGCTGATGCGCCTGAAGAAGGAAGACTTCCGCGAGCTGATGAACGAACCGCTGCTGCAGTGGGTGAACCGCGAGCAGGCGAGCGAGATCGTCGCCAAGGGCGGACGCTGGCTCGACGTGCGCCTGCCGAGCGAGCACCAGACGCTCGCCATCGAGGGCGCCCTCAACATTCCGCTCTATCTGATCCGCCTCAAGCTCTCGACGCTCGATGCCGCGGTGCCTTACGTGGTGTATTGCGACACCGGCCGGCGCAGCTCCGCCGCCGCCTACCTGATGGTCGAGCGGGGCTTCGACGCCTACGTGCTCACCGGGGGACTCTCGAACGGCAGCGCCGCCGCACCGCGCCCCGCGGCGGCGCATGCGGCGCCGGCCAAGCCGCCCGGCGGCCAATGACTTCAGGGATCGACGTGCGGCGCGCGCCGCGCGCTACATCGTGTGCGTGGCTTTGTCGCCGGAGAGGGCGCCGGCCAGGTAAGTCTCGATCTTCTTCTGGGTCTGACCGCGATCCTGCTCGCTGAACTGCACGCCGATGCCCGCGGTGCGCTTGCCCTGCGCGCCCTTGGGGGTGACCCAGATCACCCGCCCCGCCACGGGCAGCTTCTCGTCCTCGCCCATGAGGTTCAGCAGCATGAACACCTCGTCGCCGAGGCGGTAGTTGCTGTTGGTCGGAATGAAC
>DASPOP010000335.1:0-5408 GCA_035625955.1 Steroidobacteraceae bacterium
AAGCGGCCAGAGCCGCTGGTCGGTGCGCGTCGGTGGCGAGGTGCTGGCTCCGGCGGCCATCTCCGAGCGGCTGATCGCGCTGCGCACGGTGGACGGCAAGCTGCACGCGCTCGCCCCCGCCGACGGGCACGAGCTGTGGGCGCAGCAGCAGCCGGTTCCGCGCCTGTCGCTGCGCGGTACCGCGCGCCCGGCGATCGCCGGGGACCTGGTGCTGTGCGGCTTCGACAACGGCAAGGTGGTCGCCGTCAACGCCGGCGACGGCTCGGTGCAATGGGAAGCGACCATCTCACCTCCGCACGGGCGCACCGAGCTCGAGCGCCTCGTCGACATCGACACCGCGGTACGGGTCTCGGGGCAGGACGTCTTCACGGTCGGCTTCCAGGGCAAGGTTGCGATGCTGGCGATCGATACCGGGCAGGTGTGGTGGTCGCACGACGCCTCGAGCTACCACAGCCTCACGCTCGATGACGACACCCTGTACCTGGCGACCGCCGACGGGGAGATCGCGGCGATGCGCACCCGCACGGGCGCGGAGCTGTGGCGGCAGAAGGCGCTGGCGCACCGCGGGCTCACCACTCCCGCCGCCCTGGACGAGGACAACGCACTGGTGGTGGCTGACTTCCAGGGCTACGTGCACTTCCTCGACAAGGCGACCGGCGCGCTCGCCGCGCGCGTCTCCTCGGGCAAGGTGCGGGTGAGCAACACGCCGCAGATCGCCGGCAACATGGTGCTGGTGGTGAACGACCGCGGCCAGATCAGCGCGTTTCGCGTCACGCCGCTCACCACGGCGCGCAAGTAGCCGCGTGCTGCGCACGTCGCCGCCGCCGCACCGCAGCGTGCATTCATGCTTCCGGTCATCGCGCTCGTCGGCCGCCCGAATGTCGGCAAGTCGACGCTCTTCAACGTCCTGACGGGCACCCGCGACGCGATCGTCGCGGACGTGCCGGGCCTCACGCGCGACCGGCAATACGGCTTCGGGCGCGTCGGGCCCGTTCCCTACGTGGTGATCGATACCGGCGGCCTCATCGAGAAGGCGACCGGCATCGAGGCGCAGATGCGCGCGCAGACCGAGCGCGCGGTGGCCGAAGCCGACCGCCTGATCTTCGTCACCGATGCGCGCGCCGGGCTTTCCCCCGAGGACCACTTCGTCGCGCGTGAGCTGCGCCGCTCGGGCAAACCCGTGTCGCTCGCGCTCAACAAGGCGGAGGGGCTCGATGCCGATATCGCCGGCGCGGATTTTCACGCGCTCGGGCTCGGCGAGCCGTATGCCGTTTCCGCGAGCCACAGCCAGGGCTGCGAGAGCCTGATGGAGCACGTGCTCGAGGGCTTCACGCCGCAGCCGGCGGATACTGCCGAGAGCGGCGCGATCCGCATCGCCATCATCGGCCGGCCCAACGTCGGCAAATCGACCCTGGTCAACCGGCTCCTCGGCGAGGAGCGCGTCATCGCGAGCGAGCAGCCCGGCACGACCCGCGACAGCATCCTCGTGCCCTTCGAGCGCGACGGCCGCCAGTTCCTGCTCATCGATACCGCGGGCGTGCGGCGCCGGGCCCGTGTCGAGGACGTGGTCGAACGCGCGAGCGTCGCCAAGACTCTGCAGGCGATCGACGAGGCGCACGTCGTCATCCTGGTGCTCGACGCCCATGACACGGTCGCCGAGCAGGACGCGAGCGTGCTCGGCCTCGCGCTCGAGCGCGGCCGCGCGCTCATCATTGCGGTAAACAAATGGGACGGGATTCCCGCGGAGCAGCGCGCCGAGATCCAGCGCCAGCTCTCGCTCAAGCTCGACTTCGTGCCGTTCGCGCCGCTCTTTTTCATCTCGGCGCGGCACGGCACCGGAGTAGGCGAGCTCATGCAATCGACGGTGCGCGCCTACGAGGCGGCGATGCGCACGCTGCCGACCAAGGAGCTGACGCGCACGCTCGAGCACGCACTCAGCATGCATCAGCCGCCGCTGGTACGCGGCCGGCGCATCAAGCTGCGCTACGCCCACCAGGGCGGACGCAATCCGCCGCGCATCGTCATCCACGGCAATCAGACCGACTCGGTCCCCGAGGCCTATACCCGCTACCTCGCCAATCTGTTTCGCAAGACCTACGACCTGTTCGCGACTCCGGTGGTGATCGAGTACCGCACCGACGCGAATCCTTACGCCTTGGAGCGGCGCGCCGCGCATGCGCCGCGGCGCAAAGGACGCGCCCAGCCCCGGCGCCATCGCTAGGCGCTGCAGGCGAAACCGCGTAGATTGAGCTGACGAAGGGATCGATGCGCATGAAGTCTCGCTACGGCCTCCTGGCGGCGCTGGCCGCGCTCGCACCTTGCGGTCACGGCGCCGAACAGAATGACGCCGCCTGGTACCTGGCGATTCGCGCTACGAGCGTGGCCTTGCGGCACGTCGAGGTGATCGACGGCACGGGCGGCGCGCCGCGCGCCGATCAGACGCTCGTCATCGTCGGCGGCAGGATCGCCGCGGTCGGGCCCGACTCGGGCACCGCGATCCCGGCGGGCGCCGAGGTGCGGGACTATGCCGGATACGCGGTGCTGCCGGGCCTCGTCGGCATGCACGATCATCTTTTCTACACCGCCTCGCGCGACGCGCAGCGCAACTCCCCCGGCGGGATGGAACCCGGCTTCGTGGTGAACGAGATTCCCTATACGGCGCCGCGGCTGTACCTGGCGGCCGGGGTCACGACGCTGCGCACCACGGGCAGCATCGAGCCGTACGCGGACCTCAAGGTGCGCTCGCGCATCGAGTCAGGTGCACTCCCGGGGCCGCATCTCGATCTCACCGCGCCGTATCTCGAAGGCGCCGGCACTTACTTCGCGCAGATGCACGAGCTCAGCGGTCCGGAGGAGGCGGGCAGGTTCGTCGACTATTGGGCCGCGACCGGCATGACGTCCTTCAAGGGCTACATGAACATCACGCGCGCCGAGCTGGCGGCGGCGGCGGCGGCGGCTCATCGGCACGGACTCAGGATCACGGCGCACCTGTGCTCGGTGAGCTGGCCCGAGGCGATCGCCGCCGGCGTCGACGACCTCGAGCACGGGCCGGTGTACACCGACAGCGAATTCATCGCGGCCCGCCAGCCCGATCACTGCCCGGACTCGGGGATGGCAGCGTCCTGGTCGGCGCGCAAGGTGGCGGATCCGGACGTCCAGGGCCTGATTCGCGCGCTCGTCGCACACCACGTGGCGGTGACCTCGACGCTTCCGGTGTTCGAGCTCGGCGTGCCCGGACGGCCGCCCGCGCAGCGCCGCGCGCTGGATGCGATGTCGAGCGCGGCGCGCGACAGCTACCTCACCTTCCGCGGCCTCATCGACCCCTCGAACCCGGCGCCGGCAAAGTTGTTCCGCATGGAAATGGACTTCGAGCACGCATTTGCGGCGGCCGGGGGACTGCTGCTCGCGGGGCCCGATCCGACGGGGGCCGGGGGTGTGCTGCCAGGGTTCGGGGATCAGCGGGAGATCGAGCTGCTGGTCGAGGCGGGCTTCACACCGGTGCAGGCCATTCAGATCGGCACCGAGAACGGCGCGCGCTTCCTCGGGCGCGAGCGCGACATCGGCACGATCGCGGCGGGTAAGCGCGCCGACCTCGTCCTGGTGCACGGGGATCCCGCCGCGCGCATCGAGGATATCGAGAACGTCGCGGTGGTGTTCAAGGACGGACAGGGCTACGACCCTGCCCGGCTCGTCGAAGCGGTGCGCGGGCAGGTCGGCATCCGCTGACCTGCCCGCCTCGCCCTGGTGAGGCGAATCCTTATCTCAGCGCGGTCTCCGGCTCACGCCGGCCGTTCTCCGGCTTGTTGGGATGCGCCTTCTCGGCCTTCTGCGGCTGCGCGGGCGCTTTGCCGTAGGCAGGCCGCGGGTGAGGCGCGTTGCCACCGTTGGCCGCCGGCGGATGAGGCGCGTTGGCGCCGTTCGCCTGACCGGGCGGCGTGCCGTAGGGCTTATTGCCGTTGGCAAAGCCGGGCGCGGGATGCGGCGCGGCTGCGTTGGCGCCGTTGGCCTGACCGGGCGGCGTGCCGTAGGGCTTGTTGCCGTTGGCAAAGCCGGCATGCGGCATTGGTGCGTTGGCGCCATTCGCCGGATGAGGCATCGGCTCGTCGGCACCGCGGGCACGGACGATTCCCGGAGCGTTGAAAGCCCCGGGATGCGGTGTCGCCGCAATCGACGGCCGGCCGCCATTGTTCCTCGCCTGCAGATCCGGGTTGTTGGCGGCCTGCTGGAAGTGCTGGCGCTGAATCGGCGTCGCCGCGACGTGCTCTTCCTGGATGTAGCGGCGTTCCTCCGGGCTCGGCCTCGCGGCGACACCACCGGCACCGCCGTTGTAGCTCACGCGGTTGACCGTGACGTTATTGACCACGGTCTCGTTGTAGGTGTTGTGAATGACGGTGACGTTCACGTTGGTGACGGACTGGTTGTAGGCGAACGAGTTGCCCACCCAGCGGCCGCCGGCGAAGCCAACACCGCCGTAGCCGAAGCCGTAGTTCACGCCGCCGTAGAAGCCGACGTGCGGTCCCCAGTAGCCGGCGTGGAACGCGTATACGCCGCCGACAAAACCCCAGTAGCCGGGGGTCCAGAGGAATCCCACGCGCGGCGGCATCACCCAGGTGCCCGGCACCCAGTAGTAGCCGACGGGAGCCCATGCCCAATAGCCCGGTGTCCACATATAGCCGGGACCGGGGACCGGCGGCTGCTCGTAAACCGGCAGCGGCGGCGGCGGCTCGGATGCCTGCATGTCGGAATCCGCAACGGGCTCATCGGCCACCGGTGCGGCAGCAGCCGGGGGCGGAGCCACGTAGACCGGGGCGGGCGGCGGGGGCCGGGGCTCGACGACGCGAACGACGCAACCCGTCAGCGGTATTGCCGCGGTGCATAAGAGCGCGAAGCCGGCGAGGGGGGCGAGCTTGACCTGCAGACGCTGCGAAGGGTTCGACATAACACACCCTGAGGTTGGCGGTGACGCAGCCTACGCACTGGCGCAGACCCTTTGGAACACACAACGTCACAGTTTGAGAGCGGGTGACCTGCGTGAACGGAATGTAATGCGCCGGGGGCTGTCGCGGCCGCACGACGCCGCGGCGTGGCCATCGGAGGCCTGGACTGAGTCCGCGCCGGGGTACGGGCGCAGTTGGGGTAAGCTCCGGTGAAAGATGAAACCGAAACTGCGCGTCGTCCCCGGTGAGCTCATCCTGCCGATCATCGTCGAGGCCAAACGAATCCTCGCCGAGATCGGGGTCGAGGTGCGCGGGGCGCCCCTCCGCGAGCGGCTGCTCGCGCAGGGGCTGAAACTGGCGCGCACCGCCGACGACGCCGAGCGGGTGCTGTTCCCGCCCGAGGTGGTCGATCGCGCCATCGAGACCGCGCCGAAGACTTTCGCGCTCTTCGACCGCGACGGCGCGCCCTAC
>DASPOP010000336.1:0-3109 GCA_035625955.1 Steroidobacteraceae bacterium
GGAAGCGCACCCGGCCGTCATCGAGAATCTCCACGTCGCGCCAGGACGCCTCGGGGTCTGCGAGCCTCGCGCCGTGTCGGGGCAGCAATCCCCAGTTCTCCAGGGGCAGCGCGACGCAGGGATCGAAAGCCCCGCCGCTCAACGCCGCGAACTCAAGCGCCGCGCGCACGACCGCACAGGTATCCCGATGCATGCGCTGCGGGCGGACGGCTGCCTCCCGGTTGAGCCGGGAGAGCTCGCTCTGCGCGTCCTGATAGCTCATCAGCCGCTCGATGCGCTCGATCACGGCAAACGCTTCATTCACCGCGTGATGCAACTCGACGGCCGCGACATCCGCGGCGGCAGCGATCTCGACCCGAGTCCCGAGCAGCGGCCGTGCGCGCCGGATCGAAGTACGGCTCGCGGCGCGCCGCTCAGCGCTTGCCGATTGCAATGGCATAGACGGCCAGGAGGCGGCGGATCCCGTCGGTCACGTGCTGGCAGGAGAGCGTCGCGCCGCTGATGTTCCTGATGTCGCGGCCGACCTGCACCGGATCGCCATGCGCGCGGCCGATGAACTGGCTGCGCCACGCCGCATTGCGAACCTCGCCGCCGTAGGCTTCGCGGTATTCGAGGATCTCGACCTGGCGGACCTTGCCCTCGAGGGTCAGGGCGACCGCGTAGCCGATGAGGTCGTGCTTGCCGATGACCGCGTCGGTGAAGAAGTACCCGTCGGCGCCTTTCCACGCCCGCAGCGCGCCGGCGAAGTAGCGCGTGCCCGTCTCGCGCTGCACGGCGGCGATGTCCTCCGGGCTGAGCGGCAGCGGCGCCGGCATCAGGGTCTGCCCGGGAAACATCAGCTCCTGCGCCTGCGCGACGCTCAGGTAGACCATCGCCTGGGCGGATGGCGCGGCGGCGAGCGTCGCCACCGGAAGAAACACGATGCGCGAGGGCGTGAACATCGGCGCGGCCCCTGCTGCCTTAGAAGTTCAGCCCCAGACCGAGATCGATCGAGCTGAAGTCGCTGTTGATATCGAAATGCTGGTAATCGGCTTTGAGGACGACATTGGGAGTCAGATAGAAGTTCGCGCCGAGAGTCCATACCCGGTCGCGCGGCTGCGGCCAGGGCTTGCCGTCCGGCGCCAGCCCCGTGGGCACGGTCGTGAAACCCGGCGGAATCCCCTGGTAGGAAGCGCCCATGTCGTAATGCTCCCAGCGAATGAAGGGACTGAAGCGATAGCTGCCCTGCTCCCACAGCGTATAGGCGCCCTGAAGAAAGTAGCCAAGAAATTCCGACGGCAGCGGGTTGCTCGCTCCCACGTTGGCGAGGTTGAATGGCGCCGTGCCGGAGAAGGAGCCGCGGGCGTAGACGGCCGAGAGATCCGCGCCCGCGGCGGTCCAGCGCCCGTGCACCTCCCACAAGGTCGCACGTACACCGGGGAAGCCCGCGGGTACTGCCGCCTTGCCGCTGAACAATGCGGCGCCCGCCAGCAGGCCCGGTACGCCGCTGTAGTTCAGCGCGGCGTACTGGGCCAGATGCTGCGCATCGGCGAATTCCAGCTCCTGGTGCGTTGCCTGCATGGGCGCGATGTCGGCGGCCTCGAGATCGAGCGAAGTGCGGTAGAACGGCGCGCCTGGCGTGAAGTTCCAGTCCTTGAGATTGATGCCGGTCGTCACGCCCGTGTCCCATGTGAGCCCGATCGGCGTTTCGCCGTGCAGCGCGAGGCCCCCCTCGCGCCAGGTGCTGGGAATGATCAGCTTCTCGACGTAGTTTCTCTTCACGCCGTAGAACTGGGTCGGCTCGTGGTGCTCGTTCAGGAGTCCGAACGGCATCAGGAACAAGCCCCCCTTGACGGCGGCCCAGGGCGAAAGCTGATGGTCGATGTAGAACTGCTCGACCTCGAATTCCCCGCGGTCGCTCGCCGAGCTCACCGCATGCTCGACCTCGAACTCCGAGTTGAGGAGCGTCCGCTCATCGAACCGGTAGCCGATGCCGAACACCGCGCGTGCCAGGTCTGCCTCGGTCAGCTCCGGATCGTGCACCGGCCGGTCGTAGTAGATCTCGCCGTACCCCCACAGGCTCAGGTCAGGTGAGATGCCGCCCGCGGACGCGCCGGCCGTCGCCGGGCCGCCGCCGGCTGGCTGTGCGGCTGCGGCGGCCGACTGCAAGGCCTGCTGCTGTTGTTGCGCCGCGAGTGCCTCGTTCTGCGCCTCGAGCTGCCGGAGTCGGGTTTGCATCGACTCCAGCAGCTGCTGCGTCGATTGCAGCTGCTGGCGCAGGGCCCCGATCTCCTGCTGCAGCGCCTGCGCCACTTCCCCCGGGACGGGGTCCGCGGCGTGCGCGTCGACAACCTGTAGCACCACTGCCGCCGCAAAAAGCGGCGCCAGGAGTTTCCGTCCGGCTGCTGTCATGGATGGCCTACAAATGAGAATGATTCCTATTCTCAACCGTAGCAGGCCGCAGCCATCCGGTCAATGATTCACGGCGCAAACGACCTCAGGCAGCGCCACCCGCGCGGGCCGCGGCCGTGTCCCGGGCGTGCGATTCGGCTTAGGCGGGATTCTCCAGGCTGAACGCCTGGGCGTGATCGTCGTAAGCGAACACCTCCGCGTAGCGTCCCCAGCTCACGATGGTGCGCAGCGTCTGCGAGGCGGCCTCTTCGGCCATGTAGTCCTCGAGCTCATCGAAGAAGCGGCTCCTGGGTGCGGTGTGGCTCGCACGCTCATCGAGCACCCGCCGGATGTGCGCCGCGAGCGGCACATAGGTGATCAGGTGCCGCGCGAAGAGCTTCTTGCGCTCATCGGTCTCGCCGCGCGCGAACTCGAGCCCGGCGTCCGTCAGGCGGATGTCGCCGCCCTCGACCTCGGCGAGACGCAGCAGCTGCAGCGCCTCCGCCGCGGGGAACAGCTCGTCCACCTCCAGATGCTGCTCCTCGGCGATCAGCGGCAGGTCCGCCTTGCCGTTGTAGGGCGGCGCGCTCACCGCCTCGATGAGACCGGTGAGCACGTTGGACGACACGTGAGTGAGAACGGTGCCGATGCCGGTGCCGGGGAAGCGCTCCTTGGGTCCGGTGCGCACCTCGCCGCGCGGCCGCGCGGTCATCTCGACGTACACCCGGTCGATGAGCGC
>DASPOP010000337.1:0-4803 GCA_035625955.1 Steroidobacteraceae bacterium
TCATTCCCTGCTACTGGCACCAGCATCAGCTCTACTGCGGGAAGTTTCTGGTCGAGCAGCGCGGGCGCGGCCTCGCTCCTGGCTGGCTCATCAGCCCGTCGGTCGACGGCGAGCTCGGCGCCATGATGGTGCGGCGCTTCGGCGGCGCGGTGATCCGCGGCTCCTCGACCCACACCGGCGCGCGGGCACTGCGCGATTACTACCAGGCGCTCACCCGCGACGGCATTTCCCCGGTCATCACGCCCGACGGCCCGCGCGGGCCGCGTTTCAGGTTCAAGCCGGGAGCGCTGCTGCTCGCGCAGATGTCGCAGCGTCCGATCCTGCCGATGGCCTATGCGGCTTCGCGCGCCTGGCTCGTGAAGTGGGATAAGTTCGTCATCCCGGTGCCGTTTCTCGCGCGCATCGCCATCGCGGTCGGCCCGCCCTGTTACGTGCCGAGGGTGATGGATGCCGCCGGGCTCGAGCGGCTCGAGGGCGAGATGGAGCGCGAGCTGCACCGGCTGTTCGCGGTCGCACGCGCGGCGCTCGCGGAGGCTCGATGAGCGTGCAGGCGCCAGCGCCGGCGCAGATGCAGGTGCCGCCGCTCGTCATGCGCTGCGGCGCCTTCGGGGACATGGTGCTGCTCACGGTGCTGCTCGAGCAGCTCCACGCGCGCTTCGGGCGGCGCGTTGATGTGATCGCCTCCGGCCCCTGGTCCGAGCCGCTGCTCGCCGGGCACCACGCCGTGGGGCGGTTGTTCATCCTGCGCAGCCGCCGGACGCCTTACTGGCTGAGCCTCAGCCAGCGGCGACTGGTGGCGTGGCTTAAGCGCCGCGGCGCCGGTCCCGCCTGGTTCTGCGACCGCGGCGAGGGCCGCGAGCTGCTCGCGCGCGGGGGCGTGACCGATGACTACATCGTTGATTCGACCGAGTACCCGTTTCTCGAGGGGGAGAATTTCGCGGACCGGTACCTGCGCCTCGGCGCCCTGACCCCGGCGGCGTTCGAGGGGCGCCTGCCGCCCGCCCCGGCCGGAGCTGCCCGGGCCGCGCATCTGGAGGTGAGCGAGGGGGCGCGGCGTGAGCTCGACGGCTGGCTCGCAGGGCGCGGCCTCACCGGGCGCCCTTATATGGTCATCCACCCCGGAAGCCGCCACGTTGCGCGGCGGCGTCTGCGGTCGCGCTCGGGCGCAGCCAAGTACTGGCCCGAGGAGCGGTGGGCGGAAGTGGTGCGGGGCGTGCGGGCGGGCTGCCCAAGCCAGGCGATCGTCTTTTCCGGGATGGGAGCCGAGAGCTCGTTCATCGCCGACGTGCTCAGGATCTCGCGCGTTGCGGGCGCCGTGAACGCCGCCAACGATCTGCCGGTGGCGCGGCTCCTGGCGCTGCTCGAGCGTGCGGAGAGCCTCATCGCGGTGGACACGGGGCCCGCACACGCGGGCGCTGCGCTCGGTTGCCCCACCGTGGCGCTGTTCGGGCACATCGATCCCTGGCTCTACCGGCCGGGAGGGGCGACGACTCCCGCCGTCACGCTCACGGGCACGGTGGACGGCAGGCCGAACATTCTCGGCATCGCGCCAAGCCAGGTGATCGGCGCATGGGAGGATCTCGTCGGCGCACACACGAGGCGCGCGATGTGAAGATTCTGTTAAGTGATAAGCCTTGTCTCGACAGTGCCTTACCTTGTAATCCTGCTTCAGTGTGCGAGAATCTTACGTAACCCTTGGAAAGCGGCACTGAATCTCAATCACGTGCTTCCGTGACGGGGTATCAAGTCTGCGACGTAACATTTGGATTACGCTGCGTCGGTTCGGTAATGGGAGGTCACGGATAAATGGCGATTCCGCCCCCACCGGATAAGCCACAGGACTTCACCGCGTCCGACATCCTTTCGGCCGACGCCTGGACGGGCCGGCACACCAAGCCTGCTATCGGGCTCGACGTCGCCTGCACCAAGATCGCAGTTGATTTCCAGAACATGCGCCGCGACGAGGTCGACGCCTGCGTGCGGCGCAACCTCGAGTTGCTGCGCGGGGCCACCGGCTGCGACTGCGCGTTTCTCGCTGCGTTCCAGCCCGACGCGGCCGTGATCCAGGACGTGCAGGTCGCGCGCAACGCCTTCGCGCAGTGCAAGCCGGAAGGGTTGGCGGGCCTTTCTCTCGAGACCTTCCCGTGGCTCAAGGGCCGGCTCGACCACCTGCGCCTCTCGGAGCTGCGCGACACGAGCTCGCCGCGCAAGGAGCAGGCGGCCGAAGCCGCCAAACTCGCCGATCTGCAGGTCGGCTCGGCTCTGCTCATCGCATTTCGCGTGCAGGACAAGCCCGCCGGTTTCCTCGGGCTCGCCCACACCCTGCCGCGCGGGGCCTGGGACGTGAACCTGCAGCTGCTCATGAAGCTGATCGGCACCAGCTTCGCCACCGGCCTCGAGCGCATCCGCACCGAGGCGCGCCTCGCCAAGCTCGAGGAACGCACCAACCTGTTCCAGGCCGCCGCCAACGACGGCCTGTGGGACTTCGACGTCGAGAGCAACGAAGTCTTCTTCTCGCCGCGCTGGAAGGCGATGCTCGGCTACGCGGACGAGGACATGCACGGCTCGCCCGACTGGCGCAGCCTCGTGCATCCGGACGATCTGGCACGGGTGCAGACCGCGATCCGCGACCACGTCGCCGGCAAGACTCCGATCTTCGAGAGCACCCACCGCATGCGCCACCGCAACGGCGAGTGGCGCTGGGTGATCAGCCGTGCGACCGCGCGCGTCGACAAGCACGGGCGGCTGTTGCGCCTCGTCGGGGTCGAGCTCGACATCACCGAGCGCAAGCTCTATGAAGAGGCCCTGTTCCGCGAAAAGGAGAGCGCGCAGATCACGCTGCAGTCGATCGGCGACGGCGTCATCACCACCGATGCCAATTCGACCATCGACTACATCAACCCGGTGGCCGAGGAGCTCACCGGCTGGCGTCTCGAGGACGCGATGGGCCGGCCGGTGGAGGAGATCTTCCGCGCCTTCCACGAGGAGACCTGCGAGCCGCTCGAGAACCCTTTGACGGTCTCGATCCGCCGCATCCGCCCGATCAAGTCGGTGCGGCCGATGCTGCTCATCCGCCGCGACGGCAACGAGCTCTATGTCGAGAGCACCGCTGCCCCGATTCGCGACGGCCAGGGCCACGTCGCCGGCGGCGTGCTCGTGTTCCACGACGTCAGCGAGTCGCGCGAGCTCAACCGGCGCCTCTCCTACCACGCGAGCCATGACCTGCTCACCGGGCTCGTCAACCGCCGCGAGTTCGAGAGCCGCCTCGAGCGGGCGCTGAAGAGCGCCAAGGCGCGCGAGGCCTCCTACGCGCTCTGCCATCTCGACATCGACCAGTTCAAGATCGTCAACGACACCTGCGGCCACTCGGCGGGCGATGCGCTCCTCGGGCAGGTGGGGGCGCTGCTCAAGTCCAAAGTGCGCTGGCGCGACACGCTCTCGCGCCTCGGCGGCGATGAGTTCGGGATATTGTTGGAGAGCTGCTCGCTCGATGAGGCGATGCGCACCGCGGAGACGCTGCGCGAGGCGGTGCGCAACTTCCGCTTCACCTGGGAGGATCGCGTGTTCCGGCTCGGCGCCTCGATCGGCGTCGTGCCGATCACCGCCGAGAACGAGGACGTCGCATCGGTCCTGTCCGCCGCCGGCAGCGCCTGCACCGCGGCCAAGGAAGGCGGACGCAACCGCGTCCACAGCTTCGCCGAGAACGACATCGAGCTGATGCGCCGCCGGCGCGAGATGCAGTGGGCGGCGCGCATCAACGCGGCGCTGGAAGAGGGCCGCTTCGAGCTGTATCGCATGGCGATCCAGCCGCTGCAGCGGGTCGAGACCGGCGCGCACTACGAGCTGCTGCTGCGCCTGAAGGACGAGACCGGGCGCATCGTGGCGCCGAACGATTTCATCGCGGCGGCCGAGCGCTACGGCATCACGCCGGCGATCGACCGCTGGGTGATCGAGAATGCCTTCCGCTGGCTGGTCTCCGAGGCCGACGAACGGCAGAACCTGCATCAGTGCTCGATCAACCTCTCGGGTCAGAGCCTGGGCGACGACAAGTTCCTGCCGTTCGTCATCGAGCAGCTCCGGCACAGCGGTCTCGACGCGTCCAAGATCTGCTTCGAGATCACCGAGACCGCGGCGGTGGCGAGCTTCTCGCAGGCCAACCGCTTCATCCAGGCGCTCAAGCAGCAGGGCTGCAAGTTCGCGCTCGACGACTTCGGCACCGGGCTGTCCTCGTTCGGCTACCTGAAGCACTTCCCGGTGGATTACCTCAAGATCGACGGCAGCTTCGTGCGCGAGATCCTGCGCGATCCCATCGACCGCGAGATGGTGCGCTCGATCAACGAGATCGGGCACCTCACCGGCAAGCAGACCATCGCCGAGTTTGCCGAGAACGCCGAGATCATCCAGATGCTGACCAGTCTCGGCGTCGACTACGCTCAAGGCTACGGCGTGGCGCAGCCGCAGCGCGTGCTGAAGGCCGTCGGCGCCTAGCAAGCTCCTAAGAGGCGACCGTATGTGCGGCGTGCGGGGCGAGGGAGGCGAGCTTCCTGCGCATCTCCATCTGCACCAGGCAATAGCTGAATACCGCCTGCAGGATGATGGTCGCCACCGAGGCGAGCCATACCGTGCGCAGCGTGAAGCCGGGCTGCCGCGACAGCCACACGGCAGGAATGCCGAATACGATCAGGCGGCTCGCGCCACTCAGGAGCGCCGGCCAGGTGTTGCCCATCGCCTGGAACATTCCCGAGCAGGTGAAGATCACGCCGCTGCCGATGAAGTTCCAGGAGATGATCCGCAGGAACTCCG
>DASPOP010000338.1:0-18172 GCA_035625955.1 Steroidobacteraceae bacterium
CTAAGGTACAATTTGCCCATGTCAGACGCCGCTGCACCGCTCTCGGTGGTGATCCTCGCCGCGGGAGAGGGCAAGCGCATGAGGTCGGCGCTGCCGAAGGTGCTGCTGCCGCTCGCCGGCCGGCCGCTGCTGCAACATGTCATCGACACGGCGCGCTCGCTCGACCCGGCCGCGATCCACGTGGTCTACGGACACGGCGGCGAGCGCGTGCGCGCGGCGCTCGCGCGCGAGCCGGTCACCTGGACGCTGCAGGCCGAGCGCCGCGGCACCGGACATGCGCTGCTGCAGGCCATGCCGCACATCCCGGACGGCCACGTGGTGCTGGTGCTGTACGGCGACGTGCCGCTCATCCGCCGCGCCACCCTCGAGGAGCTCCTCGGGCAGGCCGCGCGGCCGCAGGTGCGGCTGCTCACCATGAAGCCCGACGATCCGGCCGGCTACGGCCGCATCGTGCGCGCACACGGGGGCGTGCGCCGCATCGTCGAGGAAAAGGACGCGAGCCGCGCGCAGCTCGCCATCCGCGAATGCAACACCGGAGTGCTGGCGGCGCCGGCGCAGCTGCTGCGCAAGTGGCTCGCGCGCCTCAAGCCCGATAACTCCCAGGGGGAGTACTACCTGACGGACGTCGTCGCGCTCGCGGTCAGGGAGCGCGTCCGGGTGGTGCCGGTGCTGGCCGGGCGGCCGCTCGAGGTGCTGGGCGTGAACGACAAGGCGCAGCTCGCCGAGGTCGAGGCCGCCTGGCGCGCCCAGGCGGCCCGCGCGCTGATGCTCGGCGGAGTCACCGTCGCCGACCCCGCGAGGCTCGACGTGCGCGGCACGGTCACCCACGGCGCCGACGTGTTCCTCGACGTGAACGTGGTGCTCGAAGGACGCGTGGTGCTCGGCGACGGCGTGCGCATCGGGCCCGGCTGCCTGATCCGCAACAGCGAGATCGGCGCCGGCACCGAGGTGTTCGCGCACTGTGTCATCGACACGGCAGTGATCGGTCCGGAGTGCAACATCGGGCCGTTCGCGCGTTTCCGCCCGAGCGCGACGCTGGCGCGCGGCGTGCACATCGGCAACTTCGTCGAGGTGAAGAACTCGCGCCTCGGCGAGGGCTCCAAGGCCAATCATCTCGCCTACGTCGGCGATGCGCAGCTCGGCGCCCGGGTCAACATCGGCGCCGGCACGATCGTCGCCAACTACGACGGCGCCAACAAGCACCGCACGGTCATCGAGGACGACGTGCACACCGGCAGCAACAGCGTGCTGGTCGCTCCCATCGTCGTCGGCGCCGGCGCCACCATCGGCGCGGGCTCCACCGTCACGCGCGCGGTGCCGCCGGGGAAGCTGACCGTCGCCCGGGCGCGGCAGCAGACGCTGGAGGGCTGGAAGCGGCCCGTGAAAGAGAAGAAGTAGATCGCTGCCGCGGAGCTGCGACCCGGGTCACGGGTTTCGCCAGCATAATCAGCGCTTTCCGCGGTTTTGAGGCAAACTGGCACCCTGGCGCCCCACCCTGGGGCGGCCGGCTGCGGAAGCCACGATCGAGGCATTGAAGCCATGTGCGGAATCGTCGGAGCGGTCGCCGGGCGCGACATCGTCCCGGTCCTGATGGAGGGCTTGCGCCGGCTCGAGTACCGCGGCTACGACTCGGCCGGCATCGCCGTCCTGAACGGCACCCAACATCTGACGCGGCTGCGCACCGTCGGCAAGGTGCGCATGCTCGATGAGGCGCTCGCCCACAACCCGACTGCGGGCCCGATCGGCATCGCCCACACGCGCTGGGCGACCCACGGCGCGCCGAGCGAGCGCAACGCCCACCCGCACATCTCGCGCGACGGGCTCGCCATCGTTCACAACGGCATCATCGAGAACCACGAGCAGCTGCGCGCCGACCTCGAGCGCCGCGGCTACAAGTTTTCCTCCGAGACCGACACAGAGGTCATCGCCCACCGGGTGCACTATCACCTGCAGCGCGTGCACGACCTGTTCGCGGCGGTGCGCGCCACCGTCGCCGAGCTCGAAGGCGCCTACGCGCTGGTGGTGGTGAGCGAGCACGATCCCGACCGGCTGATCCTCGCCCGCGAGGGCTGCCCGGTGGTGGTGGGGCTCGGGGCGGACGAGAACTTCGTGGCCTCGGACGTCGCCGCGCTGCTGCCGGTGACGCGCCGCTTCATCTTCCTCGAGGAGGGCGACGTCGCCGAGGTGCGGCGCACGGCGGTGCGCATCATCGACCGCAACGGCGCGCCGGTCGAGCGCGCGGTGCGCGAGAGCGAGCTGTCGGCGGACGCAGCCGAGAAGGGCCCGTACGCGCACTACATGCTCAAGGAGATCCACGAGCAGCCGCGCGCGCTCGCCAACACCCTGCAGGAGCGGGTCGCCAACGGGCGGCTGCTCGAGGCCGCCTTCGGCCCGGCGGCCACCGCGGTGCTGAAGCGCACCCGCAACGTGCACATCGTCGCCTGCGGCACGAGCTTTCACGCCGCCTGCGTGGCGCGCTACTTCATCGAGCAGATCGCCAAGGTGCCGTGCGCGGTCGACATCGCGAGCGAGTACCGTTACCGCAGCCCGCTGGTGCCGCCCGACTCGCTGTTCGTCACCATCTCGCAGTCGGGCGAGACCGCGGACACGCTGGCGGCGCTGCGGCTCGCGCGGCAGTCCGGCTACCTCTCACAGCTCGCCATCTGCAACGTGCCGGAGAGCAGTCTGGTGCGCGAGTCCGAGCTCGTCATGCTGACGCGCGCGGGGCCCGAGATCGGCGTGGCCTCCACCAAGGCCTTCACCACCCAACTCGCCGCGCTCGGCATGCTGGTAGTGGCGCTCGCGCGCCATCAGGGGGCCGATGCCGAGCGCGAGCGCGGGCTCATCACCCGCCTGATCGAGCTGCCCGCCCTGGTCGAGAAGACCCTGCAGCTCGATCCGGTGGTGCGCCGTCTGGCCGCGGAGCATTTCGCGTCCAAGCACCACGCGCTGTTCCTCGGGCGCGGCGCGCTCTTTCCCGTCGCCCTGGAGGGCGCGCTCAAGCTGAAGGAAATCTCCTACATCCACGCCGAGGGCTACCCGGCCGGCGAGCTCAAGCACGGGCCGCTCGCGCTGGTGGACGCCGACATGCCGGTGGTGGCGGTTGCGCCCAACAACGACCTGCTCGAGAAGCTCAAGTCGAACCTCATGGAGGTGCGCGCGCGCGGCGGCGAGCTCTTCGTGTTCGCCGATCCCGAGGCGGGCATCAGCCCGAGCGACGGGGTCACGGTCATCGAGATGCCGAAGCACATCAGCTACGTCCAGGCGCCGGTCGTCTACACCGTGCCCCTGCAGCTGCTCGCCTACCACGCGGCGATCCTGCGCGGCACCGACGTCGATCAGCCGCGCAACCTCGCCAAGAGCGTCACGGTCGAATAGCCTGGCGGGCGAGCACCGCCCGTACGTAGCTCCGGGGCCGCCGGGCCGCCTCGGCGGTGAGAGCCACGGACAGCTCATAGCCGCACCAGTCGCTGATGAAGCTCCTGAAGAGCTGGCAGATCCGCGCGTCCAGAGCGCGCCGCGCAGTCAGGTCGACGACCACGGCCAGCCTCAGTGCGCTCGGGCCTTGCCGCGCGGGACGCCGGGGAGCTGGCTCAGCCAGTTGCTCTCGCCGCCGGTGAACAGTACCGGCACGCGGCGGGCGCGGGTCGGGGCGGCTACGGAAATCAACCTGAGCTCGAGGTTGAGCCGCATCATGTCTTGCCAGTTTGCAGCGCGTTTAGTCACGGTGCGTCTCCTTCCTGGGGACGTGGCGCAGGTTCCTGGCCATCAGAATGCGACTCCCGCCGGCGGGCTGTCCGTGATGTCGACGCAGACCTGCTTCAAAGAATCCGCTTGATGCGGCGCACGGCCGCCCTTGGTGTGACGGCGGCCTCATGACAGGATTACCGGCAATGAACGCCACCCGCGCCGCCTCCGCCGCGGACCTGCTCGCCGGACTCTCGATCGCGGGGCTCCTGCTGCCCGAAGCGGTGGCCTACTCGCACCTGGCGGGCCTGCCGCCGCAGGCGGGCGTGATCGCGCTGTTCGTCGGGCTGGTCTGCTACGGCCTGATCGGCCGCAGCCGCTTCGCCATCGTCTCGGCGACCTCCTCCTCCGCGGCGGTGCTGGCCTCGGCGATGCTGGCGCTGGGGGCCACCGGAGCGCAGCGCGCCGCCGTCGCCTCGCTGCTGGTGGTGGGGGCGGGCGTGGCGTTCGTGCTGTGCGCCGCGCTGCGCCTCGGCGCCATGTCGAACCTGATCGCGCGACCGGTGCTGCGCGGCTATGCCTTCGGGCTCGCGCTCGTGATCGCAGTCAGGCAGTGGCCCGCCATCGCCGGGACGCACACGACCAGCGCCGGCTTCTTTGGCCTGATCGCCGAGCTCGTGCGCGGCGTGCCTGAATGGCAGGCGCCGACGCTCGGCTGCGGGACCGCCGCGCTCCTCGGGCTGTTCGCGCTCGAGCGCGTGCGCCGCCTGCCCGGCGCGCTCATCGTGATCACCGCCGGCATCCTGGCCGCACCCTGGCTCGCCGCCCACGGGGTGGCGCTCACCGGCCCCATCGACCTGACGCCGGCGCTGCCGCAGTTTGCGCTGCCGGAGGGCAGCCACTTACCCGGGCTGGCGGGGTTCTCGCTCGCGCTCATGTTCATCGTGTACGCCGAGTCCTACGGCTCGATCCGCACCTATGCCCTGAAGCACGACGACGCGGTACAGCCGAACCGCGATCTGCTCGCGCTCGGCGTGGCCAACGCGGTCGCGGGATTGCTGCAGGGGACGCCGGTGGCGGCGGGCTACTCGGCGACGTCGGCCAACGAGGCGGCGGGCGCCGAGTCGCGCTACGCGGGCCTGATGGCGGCCGCGGCGCTGGCGCTGCTGGTGGCGGTGTTGCTGCGCTGGATCGAGAGGATCCCGGAGCCGGTGCTGGCGGCGATCGTGATCCACGCGGTGAGCAGGTCGCTGCGCTTCGGCGTGTTCGCCAACTACTTCCGCTGGCAGCGCGACCGGCAGGTGGCGCTCGCGGCGGTGCTGGCGGTACTGCTGTTCGGCGTGCTGAACGGCCTGCTGGCGGCGATCGCCTTCAGCGTCGCATGGCTGCTGCGCTCGCTCGCGAGCCCGCGCCTGTCGGTGCTCGGGCGCGTGGGCGGGCACGACTATGTGAACCTCGAGCGCTTTCCCCAGGCGGTGAGGACGGCGGGACTGCTGGTGCTGCGGCCCGAGGAGCCGCTGTTCTTCGCCAACGCCGAGCCGCTGCTCGCCGCGGCGCGCGCCCGGGTGCTGGCGCAGCCCGCCACCCGCCTGGCGGTACTGAGTCTCGAGGAGTCTCCCGATCTCGACAGCACCGCGCTCGAGACGCTCGGGGAGTTCAGCGGCTGGCTCGCCGCGCGCGGCATCGAGCTGCGCGTCGCGCGGCTGCGGCACACGGTGCGTGATGCGCTGCTGCGCGCGCAGCTGCCGCAGCTGCCCGCGGCAACACTCGATTACTCGAGCGTCGATGACGCCGTGCGGGGCGAGGGCGTGACCCCCGCGGCGTAGCCGCGCCAGGGGCAATTCGTGCTAGTCTGGCGCTGCGCCGCGGCTCGCTGCGGCGCGCAACACCCGAGAGGTTCAACAATGAAGAAACATTCCGTCTTCCTGCTGGCCGCACTCGCGGCCATGCTCCTGGTCGGTTGCAACACTCAGAAGGGCCCGGCCGAGCAGGCCGTGGCGACGGGCCAGGCGGCGCTCGATGCCGTGCGCGATGACGCGCAGAAGTACGCGCCCGAGCAGCTCGGGGGCGTCGAGGCGAAGCTCAGCGACATGAAGGGCGCTTTCCAGCAGGGCAACTATGCCGGTGTGCTGGCCGCGGCACCCGGACTCACCGCCGCGATCGCGAGCCTGAAGGATGCCGCCTCCGCCAAGAAGGTCGAGGCCGAGCAGGCGCTCGCCAAGGCGAAGGACGACTGGGGTCCGGCGAGCGCCGCCGTGCCGAAGATGGTCGACGAGATCGCCAAGCGCGTCGAGACGCTCTCCAAGGCGAAGAAGCTGCCCAAGGGTGTCAGCAAGGACGCCGTGGCCGCCGCCAAGACCGCCCTCGACTCGATGAAGTCGACCTGGGCAGAAGCCGCCAACGCCTCGTCCTCCGGCGATTACACCACCGCCATGGCCAAGGCGCAGGCGGTCAAGGACAAGGCGGCGGCGATCATGAAGTCGCTCGACATGAAGCCGTCGGCCTGAGTAACACGGCGTCGAGATCGTAGGCCGAGGAGCTTACGATCTCGACGTCGGCGAAGTCCCCCGCGCGGACGCTGCCGGCGTCCGCGAGCCTCACCACGCCGTCGATCTCGGGCGCATCGGCCTCGCTGCGCGCGGTTGCCGTGCCGTCCGTCACCGCATCGACGAGCACGCGCATCCGGCGGCCGACCCGCGCCGCCAGGCGCTGCGCGCTGATGGCCGCGGCGCGCTGCATGAAGCGCCCGTAGCGCTCCTCCTGCACCGCCGGCGGCACGTGATCCTCAAGCGCGTTGGCGGCGGCGCCGTCCACCGGCGAGTACTTGAAGCAGCCGACACGGTCGAGCCCGGCCTCCTCCAGCCAGGCGAGCAGCTCCGCGAACTCGGCCTCGGTCTCGCCGGGGAAGCCCACGATGAAGGTACTGCGCAGCGTCAGGTCCGGGCATTGCGCGCGCCAGCGCGCGATGCGCGCCAGCGTGTTCTCGGCGTGCGCGGGCCGGCGCATGCGCTTCAGGACCGTGGGACTGCCGTGCTGGAACGGAACGTCGAGATAGGGCAGCACACGCCGCTCGGCCATGAGCGGGATCACTTCATCCACGTGCGGATAGGGATAGACGTAGTGCAGCCGCACCCACACGCCGAGCGAGCCGAGCGCGCGGGCGAGATCGATGAAGCGCGTCTGCCACTGCTCGCCGCGCCACTCGCCACCCGCGTAACGCCGGTCCGCGCCGTAGGCGCTGGTGTCCTGGGAGATGACCAGCAGCTCCTTCACGCCCGCCGCCACCAGCCGCTCGGCCTCGCGCAGCACCTCGTCGATCGCGCGGCTCGCGAGCCGCCCGCGCATGGCGGGAATGACGCAGAAGCTGCAGCGGTTGTTGCAGCCCTCGGAGATCTTGAGGTAGGCGTAGTGGCGCGGCGTCAGGCGCACGCCCTGCGGCGGCACCAGGTCCTGGAACGGGTCATGCCGGGGCGGCAGGTGCGCGTGCACCGCGCTCACCACTTCCTCGTAGCGCTGCGGCCCGGTCACCTGCAGCACGCGCGGGTGCCGCGCGAGAATGCGCTCAGGTCTGGCGCCCAGACAGCCGGTGACGATCACGCGGCCGTTGTGCTCGAGGGCCTCGCCGATCGCATCGAGCGACTCATCGACCGCGGCGTCGATGAAGCCGCAGGTGTTGACGACCACCAGATCGGCGGACTCGTAGGTCGGCGAGACCTCGTAGCCCTCGGAGCGCAGCCGGGTCAGGATGCGCTCGGAATCCACCAGCGCCTTCGGACAGCCGAGGCTCACGAAGCCGACCCGCGGGGCGCGGGTACGCGCCGCGCGCGTGCCGCGCGGCCTGGTGACACGCGACGTCATCGGTCTAGCTGTGGTGCATCCGCAGCAGCGCGCAGAACACCAGCAATACGATCAGCGGCATGAGCAGCCACGGCCAGATCGCCGGCCGCCGCTCACGCGCGCCCCCCGCATCGAGCGGTCGGTCAGCGGCCATAGAGTCCCATGAGCTCGGCCTTGGCGAGCGCGGCGGCGTTGACGTTGAAACCGATGAGCGCCGGGCTGGCATCGGCGGGCACGTCGAGCTTCGCGACCTTGAGCGCGTACAGCCGCAGATAGTAGCGATGCGGCTTGCCCGGCGGCGGACACGGGCCGCCGTAGCCCACGCTGCCATAGTCGGTGCGGCCCTGGAGCGCGCCGGCGGGCAGCAGGTTCTTTTTCGGATCGCCCGCGCCGGCGGGGAGCGAGCTGGCGCTCGCGGGGATGTTGTAGACCAGCCAGTGCCACCAGCCGCTGCCGGTCGGCGCATCCGGGTCGTGCATCAGGAGCGCGAAGCTCTGGGTGCCGGCCGGAGCGTTGCTCCACGAGAGCGCGGGAGAGATGTTGCCGCCGGTGCAGCCGAACTGGTTGAAGACCTGCGCGGCGGCGATGGTCTTGCCCTCGGCGATGTCGGGGCTCGACAGGGTGAACTTGCCGCCGCCGCCGCCCTTGGCAGTCTGCGCCGCCGCCATGGTGAGCGCCGCGAGAAGCCAGCCGCCCGCAATCCACGCCGTGCTCATGGGCCGCAGTGTGCAGCGGCGTGGCCCGCGAGGCAAATGGGCTCGCGCACCCGGCGCCAGGGGGCGGCAGCGCCGTGGCGGCGCCGAGCCGCCGTCAACGGGTCAGCGGCGCTCCCAGTGGCCTTCGCGGGCGTGCCAGCCGCCGCCGGCGCGTTCCCAGCTGCGCGGCACCCAGCGATAGCCGGCCCGCGGCGCGGACCAGTAGCCGGGGTGCCAGGCATAACGCCCGCCTTCCCAGAACCACCCGCCGCCGATCCAGAAATAACCGGGCACCGGGGCCACGCCCACCGCTTCGTACTGCACCGCCGGCGGCGCCGCGTAGACGGTCTCACCGTAGTAGCCGGGCGCCGGCGCCACGATACAAGCGGACAGGGCCAGCGTCAGCACCACCGCCGCGGCTGCGACTCGCAGGGAATTGACTCGCATCGCTCGTCTCCTCTAAATACTGCAAACAACGCGCGCCAGCGCGAGTGAGCATACAACCCGAGCGCGCCACCATGGGGCCGGAATCCGCGCAACTGCCCGATCAGCCCGGCGAGCTCGCCGGCTACAACCTGTTCAGCAGCCATTCAGCGCTCACCGAGGCACTGGCGCGCGAGGGCGACGCCGCCGACGGTGAGCGACTCGCGGCGCTCGGCGCGCGCCTCGGCAGCGCCGAGATGTTCGCGCTCGGTGCGACGGCCAACCGCAACCCGCCCGAGCTGCACGCGCTCGATCGCCGCGGCGCGCGGCGCGACGAGGTGGAGTTTCACCCCGCGTGGCACGAGCTGATGCGGCGCCTGGTGGGCGAGGGCCTGCACACCGGTCCGTGGGCGCAGCCGCGCCGCGGCGCGCACGTGGCGCGTGCCGCCGGCTACCTCATGTGGGCCGAGATCGAGAACGGCACGCAGTGTCCCGCCACCATGAGCTACGGCGCGGTGCCGGCGCTCATCAATCAGGGGCCGCAGTTCGAGTGGTGGCTGCGCGCACTGCTGTCGCGCGAGTACGACCCGCGCTTCGTCCCCGCCGCCGCCAAGCGCGGCGTGCTGATGGGCATGGGCATGACGGAGCGGCAGGGCGGCTCGGACGTGCGCAGCAACACGACGCGCGCCGTGGCGCTGGGCGCCCGCGGCCCGGGCTGTGACTACCAGCTCAGCGGGCACAAGTGGTTCCTCTCGGCGCCGATGTGCGATGCGTTCCTGGTGCTGGCGCAGGCGCCGGACGGGCTGTCGTGTTTCCTCGTGCCGCGCTTCCGGCCCGACGGCAGCGTCAATGCCCTGCACCTGCAGCGGCTGAAGGACAAGCTCGGCAACCGCTCGAACGCTTCCAGCGAGGTCGAGTTTGCGGCGGCCCTCGGCTGGCTGGTGGGCGAGGAAGGGCGCGGCATTCCCGCCATCCTCGAGATGGGCGTCTACACGCGCCTCGACAACGCGGTCGCCACCGCCGGCCTCATGCACCAGTGCGTCGCGCAGGCGATCCACTACGCGCGCGGGCGGCGCGCCTTCGGCCGGCTGCTGCGCGAGCAGCCCCTGATGCGCAACGTGCTGGCGGACCTGGCGCTCGAGTGCGAGGCGGCGGTGATGCTCGCGCTGCGCCTGGCGCGCGCCTATGACGCGCGCGCTGACGAGGGCGCGGCGCGGCTGCGGCGCCTGCTCACCCCGGTGGCGAAATACTGGATCTGCAAGCGCGCCCCGGCGGTGTGCGCCGAGACCATGGAGGTGCTCGGCGGCAACGGCTACGTCGAGGACGGTCCGATCGCCCGGCGGCTGCGCGAGTCGCCGCTCAACTCCATATGGGAAGGCTCCGGCAACATCATGTGCCTCGACATGCTGCGCGCACTGGCGCGCGAGCCGCGCATGTCGGAGGCTCTGCAGGAGCTGCTCGCGCCGGTGCGCGGCCAGGACGCGCGCTACGACCGCTTCGTCGCGGCGCTCGGGCGCGACCTCGCCGATACGGCCGACGGCGAGCTGCGCGCCCGGGATCTCACCCAGCGCCTCGCGCTCGCGGTGCAGGCGGCGCTGTTCCTCGCCCACGGCCCGGCCAGCTCGTGCGAGGCCTTCCTCGCCTCGCGCCTCGCCGCGGGCCCGCCGGCGGCTTTCGGGACGCTGCCGCGCGGCGTCGACCACGAGGCGCTCATGGCACGCGCGCTCCGCTAGTGCAGTTCGACCGCGCCTACTACCAGCGTTACTACTACGACTCGCGCACCGCGGTCGCGACGCGCGCCGAGATGCGCGCCCGCGCCCGGCTGATCGCCGCGTTCGCCGCGCACGTGGGGCTGCCGGTGCGCCGCATCCTCGAGGCCGGCTGCGGCACCGGGCTGCTGCGTGCGGAGCTGGTGAGGCTCCTGCCGCGCGCGCACTACACCGCACTCGAGGCGAGCGAGTACCTGTGCCGCCGTCACGGCTGGCGGCACGGGCGCATCGAGGAGCTGCGCGCGCCGCGGCCCTTCGATCTGGTCGTCTGCTACGACGTGCTGCAGTACCTCGACCGCCCGAGCGCCGAGCGCGCACTGCGCAACTTCGCGCGCCTGACGCACGGCGCGCTCTACTTCTCGGCGCTCACGCGCGGCGACCTCGAGCGCAACGCCGACCCCGAGCGCACCGATGCCGACGTACACCTGCGCAGCGCGCGCTGGTACCGCACGCGCCTCCAGCGGCATTTCCGCGCGGCGGGGCTCGGGTTCTGGCTGCGGCGCGGCGCGCCACTCACTCTGTGGGAGCTGGAGTCGGAGTGAGACGGCGGCGGCGGCGGAACAGGGGATAGAGGGGCAGTCCGATCAGTATCAGAGCCAGCGCCGCCACCGACTCCGCGGTCGCGGTGAGCAGCGCGCTGATCACGATCCCCACCATCACCAGGGCGAAGACCAGCGGCACGAGCGGATAGCCCGGCACCCGGAAAGGCCGCGGCGCGTCCGGGAGCTTGCGGCGCAGCACGATCACCGCGAGCGACACCGGGATCCAGAAGAGCGCGTAGGACATGACCGCCATGTTGGTGAGCTGGTCGAAGGTTCCGGACGCGGCCAGCAGCGCGCCCCAGACCGCGAGCAGCACCAGCGAGAAGACCGGCACGCGGCTCCTCGGTCCGAGGCGGCCGAAGCTCGCGAAGAACAGTCCGTCGCGCGCCGCGGCGTAGGGAACGCGCGCGACGCTCAGGATGACGCCGTTGAGCGAGCCGATCGTCGAGATGAGGAAGATGAGCGCCGCCACCGGCGCGGCGCGCCCGCCGAGGAAGGTCTGCACGGCGCGCGCCGCCACCGAGGGCGCATCGGGGTAGGCGGTCGAGTTGGCGCTGGTGACCTGCCAGAAGGGCAGCGCGTAGAGGTAGGCGGCGTTGACGGCGAGGTAGAGCCCGACGACCAACAGCGTGCCGGCGACGATCGCGCGCGGCAGATTGTGCTGCGGCTCACGGACTTCGCCGGCCGCCATGGGCAGGAACTGCCAGCCGCTGTAGGCCCAGAGCGCCGCGAACATGGCGCCGCCGAAGCCGGCCAGACCGCCGTTGGCGGCACCGGCAGCGGCATGCAGGTTGGTCCAGTCGCCCGTGTCGCTGAAGGCGAACACGCCGACCGCGACCAGCAGGACCGCCGCCACCTTGGTCGCCGTCAGCACGGTCTGCACGCGCCCGCCCAGCATGACGCCGAGGCAGTTGATAGCGGCAAACACCGCAATCACGGCGACCGCGATCAGCTGCCGCGCGCCGAACTCGAAGCTGTGGGCGAAGCCGAACAGGTGCAGCGTGTGCTGGTACCAGCGCGCGTCGAAGCGGTGAATGTCGGCGACGAAGATCGCGGCCGCCGCGCCGTAGGCGGCCACCGCGGCGCCGTTGAGGACGAAGGCGTTGCAGGCGAACAGGAACCCGGGAATCTCGCCATAGGCGGCACGCAGGTAGACGTACTCGCCGCCCGCGTGCGGCAGCAGTGCCCCGAGCTCGGCGAAGCACAGCGCGCCGAGCATCGCGACCAGCCCCGCGGCGACCCACGCGGCCAGCACCAGGCCCGGCGTTCCCACCGCCTGCGCCATGCTCGCCGCCTTGAGAAAGATGCCGGTGCCGATGATCACGCCGACCACCAGCGAGGTCGCGTGGACGAGTGTCAGGTCGCGGCGCGGCTCGAGCTGCTGGCTGGTCACGGCCTTATCGTACAATCGCGGCCTGGGGCGCGGGGAGGAATAAGCGATGGCGGAGCACGAGTATCGGGCGCGCATCCACTGGACCCGGGGCACGGCCGCCTTTACCGACAACCGCTACAGCCGCGCCCACCGCTGGCAGTTCGACGGCGGCGTCGAGGTGCCGGCGTCGTCCTCGCCGCACGTGGTGCGGGTGCCGCTCTCCGACGAGCACGCCGTCGACCCGGAGGAAGCGCTGGTGGCGGCGCTCTCGAGCTGCCACATGCTGTTCTTCCTGTCGTTCGCCGCCGGGCGTGGGTTCAGGGTGGACGACTACAGCGACGCGGCCACCGGCGTGATGGGCAAGACTGCCGCCGGCCGGACCGCCATGGTGCGCGTCACGCTGCACCCGCGCGTGGTGTTCTCGGGCGAGCGGCTGCCGCAGCGCGCCGACATCGACGCGCTCCACCACCGCTCGCACGAGGAATGCTTCATCGCGAACTCGGTGACCACCGAGGTGCGCTGCGAGCCGGTCTGGGATGCCTGAGGGGCAGGTCGCGACGCTGGCGCGTTTCAGCGGCGTGGTGAGCTGCGCCCGCAGCTCCCATGGTCCGCTGGGGTTGACGCTCAGCGGGCGCACCGCCGACTACCCGGACGAGGAGCTGCAGCTCGCCTTCGCGGGCGCCGCACCCGCCGATCTTCCCGAGCGGCTCGAGGATGCGGTGATCGAGCGCGCTGCGCCCGGCGAGTACCGTATCGTGTGCGCGGCGCGCGCCTGGACGGTCGCTGCGCGCTCGGTGCATCTGCACCGCGAGGTCGCCGGGCGCTTCTACCGGGCGATTCCGCCGCGGCCCGCGCCGCTTGCGCGCCGCATGCTCTTCGGCGTGATGCTCGGGCTGGCCCGCAGCCGCGCCGCGATCGCACTGCTCAAGGCGCTGCGCCGCTGATCGGGCCTCTCTGCAGGCTTCAGGAGCTCGGTGAGCTCAGGCCGAACTGCTCGTCGGCGTCCACCGCCGGGCGGCGGGCGCCGATCAGCACCGCGTAGGTGTCGATCTGCTGGCGCAGGGTCCGGTCCCAGGTGTACTGCCTGAGCACGCGTGCACGTGCCGCGGCGCCCAGCTGTGCGAGGTCGCGCTCGTAGAGCGCGGCGATCGCCGCTGCCATGCCGGCGGCGCTGTCCGGCTCGGCGAGCATGCCGACGCTCTCGTCGACGAGCTCGGGTAAGGCGCCGGCGCGTGCGGCGATCACCGGCCGGCCGCACGCCATGGCCTCGAGCACTACCAGCCCGAAGGTTTCCCTGGTCCCGGCGTGCACCAGTGCATCCGCCGAGGCGATCCACGAGGCCAGCTCGGTACTGTCGCGCCGGTAGGGAACCATGGTGACGTTGCGGGCCGGGCGTGCGCGCCGATGGCCGCCGATGAGCAGCAGGTGATACGAGTCGCCGAGCCGCGCGAACGCCTCGTAGAGCACCGGCAGGTTCTTCTCCCCGGCGAAACGGCCGGCGTAGGCCAGCAGACGCGTGCCGGGAGAGAGGTGCAGGCGCCCGCGCAGATCGAGCGTGCCGCGCCGCGGATGAAAAACCCCCGCATCGACGCCGAGCGGCTGGTGCAGCGTGTGATGCACGCCGAGCGCGTCGAGGTATTCGCACATGACGCGGCTCGGAGCCAACACGACGTCGAAGCGCTCATAGAGGCTGCGCAGATAGCGCCGTACCGGGCGCTCGATCGAGGCGAAGCGGCGCCCGATGATCTGCGGCACGTTGGAGTGGTAGAAACCCACGACCGGGATCGCACGGCGCCGCGCGACCGCCGCGGCGCACCAGCCGGGGTGAAAGGCGTCGCCGGCCTCGATGAGCGTCGGCTCGAGACGGTCGAGCACGCGCTGCCAGCGGCGCACGTTGAGCGGCAGGCGGTAGTTGAAGGTGCCGGGAACGGTGAAGCCCGACAGCGTGCACAGGCCGCCGCGCTCGAAGCGGTTGCGCCGGCCCGGCACCACGATGGTGTGCTCCCAGTGGGTGTGCGCCGCCAGCCAGGAATGCTTGGCGTTGAGGTAGCGCCGCACGCCGCCGCTGGTCGGCGAATAGAACAGGGTCGTATCGACCAGGTGCAGTCGGTCCATCCGCAGGGCATTGCACCCGCATGACGCCAGGGTGTCAAGCCGCGCCCTGCGGCGCGTCTGCGGGCCGCGCCCGACGCCGGGGTGCTACGCCGGCTTGATGTTGGCGTTGAGCCGGAACAGATTCTTCGGGTCGTACTGCTTCTTGAGGGCGGCGAGCCGCGGATAGTTGTCGCCATACACAGCGGCCAGGGCGTTGTGATCCTCGAGGCTCGTGATGTTGACGTAGCGGCCGTGGGTGAGCGGCTCGAGCTTCTGGAACGTGTCGCGCACCCAGTCCTTGTTGCGCGCGATGGTGTCCTTGTCGGCGTCGGGCTTCCACAGACCATAGATGTGCATCGAGTAGCGAGCGTCGCGGTTCCAGAAGGCGGTGTCTCGCGGCTTGACGCGCCCGATCGCGCCGCCGGTCGGCTGGAAGCCGAGCCCGAGGGTGTCGAGCTTGCCGCTCTCGACGCAGCCGACCGCGGTGTCGATGAACTCGGGCGTCATGTCCTTCACCAGCCCGCCCTTGAGATACATCGCCTGATGCGAGAACCCGGGGGCGTCGTCGCTTCCCTGCAGCTTCAGGTAGGAGGCCGGACCCAGGGAATCCTCGTGCGCCTTGCCGAGCTTGCGCAATGGGGCAACGACGCGCTCGGCGTCCTGCAGCGGGCCGTAGTAGGTAACATCGAGCTCGATCAGCCGCTGGCCGTGCGCGTCGGTGTCGAAATCCAGACCGACGTAGAGCTCATCGGGTGCGCTGGCGCTGAAGTCCGCATAACTCCTCAGGATCTGCCGCGCCGTCGCATCCAGCGGGAAGCTCAGCGCGCCGCCGTAGAGCGGTCCCACGTCGTGCAGGGCGAAGATGAACCCGGTGACGACGCCGAAGTTGCCGGCGCCGCCGCGCAGGCCCCAGAGAAGATCCGGATTGTCTGCGGCACTGACCTTCTGCCAGCGGCCGTCGGCGGTGATCAGCTCGGCGCCGATCAGATTGTCGCAGCTCAGGCCGAACTTGCGTCCCAGGCGGCCGATGCCGCCGCCGAGTGTAAGTCCGGCCACTCCGGTGTCGGGGACGACGCCTGCCGGCGTGGCGAGCCCGAAGCCTTGCGCCTCGCGGTCGAGGTTGGCGAGCAGCGCGCCGCCGCCGACGCGCGCCTGCCGCGTGGCCGGATCGACCTCGACCGCGCGCATCGGCGAGAGATCGATCACGAGGCCGCCGTCGCAGCCCGACTGGCCGCCGAAGCTGTGGCCGCCGCCGCGCACCGCAGTGAGCAGGCCGTGGGCGGCGGCGAAGCTGACCGCTCGCTTCACGTCCGCGGCGCCGAGGCAGCGCGCGATCAGCGCCGGGTGGCGGTCGAAGGCCGGATTCCACAGCCGCCGCGCCTGGTCGTAGCCGGCCTGCCCGGGCGTGATCAGCTCACCGCGCAGGGCGGCGCGCAGATCGTCGACCTCGGTGCCTTTGAGGACCACCGGCGCGCCTTCGAGTCCCACGGCGCTGAGGTCGGTGCTGGTGGTGGCGCCGAAGGCGCGGCGGTTGCGGAGTGAGGCGCTGGCGAGCGCGGCGAGACCCGCCGCGACGAAGGTTCTTCTTTTCACGTTCGGTCCCCCGGTACGGCTCAGGACGGCCGAGGGTGCGCCCCGGGGTCCTCGGGCGTCAAGCGCGCTACTATTGCCGGCCCGAACAACAAGCCCTGCGAGCGGCGCCCCCGCTGATCGGACTGAAGTCATGAGCCAACTCCTGCGCCGCCTGGTCGTGCTGCAGCCCGGCGAAGCGCCGGCGCTGCTCGCCTCGTTCGCGACGCTGCTGTGCATGTTCTCGAGCTACACGATCCTGCGCCCGGTGCGCGATGCGCTCGGCATCACCTCCGGACTCGACAAGATTCCCTACCTCTTCTGGGGCGTGTTCGTGGTCATGCTGCTGCTGCAGCCGGTGTACGGCTGGCTGACCTCGCGCTTCCCGCGCACCGTGTTCCTGCCGTGGGTGTACGCCTTCTTCGCCGCCAATCTCGTCGCCTTCTACCTATGGTTCCGCGTGCAGGAGGATCACACCTGGATCGCGCGCACCTACTTCGTGTGGGTGAGCGTCTTCAATCTGTTCGTGGTGGCGGCGTTCTGGAGCCTGATGGCGGACGTCTTCAACCGCGAGCAGGCCGGACGTCTGTTCGGCTTCATCTGGGCGGGCGCCAGCACCGGCGGCCTCATCGGGCCGGCGATCGACAACCGCTTCGCCGTGCCGATCGGCGCCATCAATCTGCTGCCGATCTCGGCGGGGCTGCTGCTGTTGTCGCTGGTGTTCATGACGCAGGTGATCCGCTGGCAGCGCCGCGCGGCGGCTGCGGCCGCCGCGAATGCCGCGAGCGCAGCCGGCGCCGCGGCCGGGCCGCGTACCGAAGACGCGCTCGGCGGGGGCGTCTGGGCCGCCTTCACGCAGGTGGTGCGCTCGCCGTACCTGCTCGGCATCGCCGCGTTCGTGATGCTCATGACCTGGGTGTCGACTTTCCTCTATCTCGAGCAGCAGGCGTTCGTCGCCAAGGCCTTCCACAGCGCCGACGAGCGCACCCGATTTTTTGCCGGCATCGACTTCTGGGTGCAGGCGGCCTCTCTGACGATCCAGCTGCTGCTCTTCGGGCGGCTGTTCAAGTGGTTCGGCCTGCGCACGGTCCTCGCCTCGGTACCGGTGATCATGACCGCGGGCTACGCGCTGTTTGCGATGGCGCCGTTCTTCATGGTGCTCGTGGTCGTATACGCCGTGCGCCGCGTCGGGGACTACGCGCTCACCCGCCCGTGCCGCGACGCGCTGTTCACCGTGGTGAGCCGCGAGGAGAAGTACAAGGCCAAGAGCCTGATCGATACCTTCGTGTATCGCGGCGGCGACGCGCTCTCCGGCTCGCTCTACAAGGGGCTCACCGGCAGCGTCGGCGCCGGACCGGCGGCGATCGGTTGGCTCGGCGCGGCCATCTCGGCGGTGTGGACGGTGCTGGCGCTGGCCCTGGGCAGGGCTCAGGAGCGTGCCAGACCCGGGAGTCTCTGAGGGGAAATCGGCCGGCTTTACTAAGCCGCGCTCGACTGCGGCTCGGCCGTCGTCGAGGCGAGCAGCTCGCCGGCGGCGGCGATGATCTCCGCGGCGGTCGCGAAGCGCTCGCCGCGCGATTTCGCTACCAGGCGTGTCAGCAGCGGCTGATAGCGCTCGAGAGCCTGAGGCAGCTGCGGCGGCGGCGCGTTGACATGCTGCTGGAGCACATCGAGGGCGGTGCCACCGGTGTAGGGCTTCTGTCCGGTCAGCATCTCATAGAGGATGATGCCGAGGCCGTAGAAGTCGGAGCGGCCATCGAGCTGATCGCCGAGCGCCTGCTCCGGGCTCATGTAATAAGGAGAGCCGCGCAGCACGCCGGTCTGGCCCGTCTGCAGGCTGCTGGTGCTGCCGTCGATCTGGCGCGCCAGGCCGAAGTCGATGAGCGCTACCGCATCGTTCTCGCGCAGCATGACATTGGGCGGCTTGAGATCGCGGTGCACGAGGCCCGCCTGATGCACCACCTGCAGCGCCTCGGCGATGCGCTGCAGGTACTGCAGCGACTCGCGCTCTGAGACACCGCGGGCGATGCGCGCCTTCAGATCCCCGCGCGGCAGGTACTCCATCGCCAGGTACTCGTAGCCGGCATGCACGCCGTAGTCGTAGATCTCCACCACCAGCGGGCTCTTGATGGCCTGCACGGCGGTGTACTCGCGCTCGAGGAACTGCCGGCCGGCAGCCTCGTC
>DASPOP010000339.1:0-4442 GCA_035625955.1 Steroidobacteraceae bacterium
GAGCGGCATCTCCGTGCTCAACACCGGTCACGTGCATCCCAAGGTGAGCGCGGCGATCGCGGCACAGCTCGCCAAGCTCACGCACACCTGCTTCCAGGTGACGCCCACCGAGAGCTACGTGGCGCTCGCCGAAGCGCTGAACGCGCTCGCTCCGGGCGCGGGACCGAAGAAGACCATCTTTCTCACCACCGGCGCCGAGGCGGTCGAGAACGCCATCAAGATCGCGCGCTTCCATACCAGGCGCTCGGCGATCATCAGTTTCTCGGGCGGCTTCCTCGGCCGCACGCTCGCGTGCATCAGCCTGACCGGCAAGGTGCAGCCCTACAAGACCGGCTTCGGGCCGATGCTGCCGGAGATCTACCACCTGCCCTTCCCCATGCCCTATCACGGCATCACCGTCGAGCACGCGCTCGACGCCCTCGAGCAGCTCTTCAAAGCGGACGTCGATCCGGCGCGGGTGGCCGCGATCATCATCGAGCCGGTGCTCGGCGAAGGCGGGTTCTATGCGGCGCCGCCCGAGCTGCTGCGGCGGCTGCGCAGCGTCTGCGACACGCACGGCATCGTGATGATCGCCGACGAGATCCAGTCGGGCTTCGGGCGCACCGGCCGCATGTTCGCGATCGAGCACTCGGGCGTCGAGCCGGATCTGATCACCATCGCCAAGAGTGTCGCCGGCGGCGTGCCGCTGTCGGCGGTGACCGGCAAGGCCGAGATCATGGACGCTCCGGGGCCGGGCGGGCTCGGCGGCACCTTCGCCGGCTCGCCGCTCGCCTGCGCGGCCGGGCTCGCGGTGCTCGAGGTGATGCGCGAGGAGCAGCTCCTGCAGCGCTCCCAGGAGATCGGACGATTCCTGAGCTCGCGCCTGAAGGGCCTGCAGGTGCGCTTCCCCTGCGTGGGCGAAGTGCGCAACCTGGGCGCGATGGTGGCGCTCGAGCTGGTGAAGAACATGCGCGCCGATCATCCGGATGCCGAGCTCACCAAGGCGCTGGTGCAGGCCGCCGGCCGCCGCGGGCTCATCATTCTCTCCTGCGGCGTCTACTCGAACGTGATCCGCTTCCTCGCACCGCTGACGATTTCCGACGCCCTGCTCAAGGAGGGCTGCCGCGTGTTCGAGCAGGCGCTGGAGGAAGTCACGGGCGCGGCGCTACCGGCACGCGCCGCCGGCTGAAGACAGGCTGACCGATCCCGGAAGCGCAGCCGGCAAAAACCGCGCTTCTTGCCAGCGGCAATCGAAGTGATGTCCGTCGAAATCGCTTCCTGCGATTTCGACCAAATTGACCAGGCTAGGCGCGTCCGGCGTTGGCGTCGGTCGGGGTGTGGAAGTACTCGCTCTCCGAGGCGAGCTGCTCGATCAGGCGCTTGAGCTCGGCCATGCGGCCCTGCGCGGTGCTGATCGGCAGGCAATCCTGGCAGCGCGGGTCGCCGCACGGCTGACGCGAGTACAGCCAGTACTGCAGAGCGCCGGCCAGCAGTCCGTCGGCGATGTCCCACAGATCCGCGTCCTTGTCCTTGTCGGCAATGCGGTTGCCGAGATCCACGGCTTTGGAGAAAGCCGCATCGAACGTGTCGGCGAGTTGTTCGGTCATGGGTCACAGTCGAGCTTCAACGATGCCACTAGTATAGGGCAAAGGTTCGCCTGCCCATCAACGGCTTATGTTGCATGCACCCGGACGCGCCTGAAGCTGTCCGTCCCGAAACGCCGAGCCTCGGGCGGCGCCGCTGGTGGCGCATTCGCGCGCCGCGCCTCGGCGTGGGAGCGCGCCTCGCGCTCGGGCTCGCGGCCGTTGCCGCCGTGCTGGTGGTGGGCGAGGTGCTCGCGACCGGTACTGCCCGCAAAGCGCTCGAGGCCGTGCGCAGCATGCAGAACGAGCACGAGCCGCTCGCAGACCGTGCGGGCGCCGTGCTGGTGCGGCTGGTCGACTACGACCGCGCGGTGGGCGGCTACGTGCAGGCGCACGGCACCACCGATTTCGCCGCCATCTCCCGTGCGGGCGCGGCGCTCGAAGGAGCGCTCGGCAGCTACTTCGATGGCACGCCCCGCCCGCCCGTCAGCCGGGCGGCGCTCGACCTGCGTGCGCAGCTCACCGGGCACATCGCCAGAGAACGGCTGTTCGCCGGCCGCGCAGCGCAGCGAGCCCAATGGGTCGAGCAGCGTCGCGTCGACCTCGAGAACGTCTATCAGCGGATCGTCGCTGCAGGCGGCTCGGGACTGGCGATCAGCGGAACGCAGGTCGTCGCGATGCGCTCGCTTGCGGAGCTGCAGACCGCCATCGACGACATCCGCGGTAACATCGACTCGCCCACGGCCGCTTACCGCGAGCACGCCTTCCGTGCCGTGCTGGCGGCGCACGCCGATGAGCTGCAGCGCTCCCCGGGGAACGCCTGGCTGACCCTGGTGAGGCAGGACTTTGACGAGGCGGCGCGGCTGCGGCGCGCAATCGCGCGTTACGACGAGGCGAGCAGCGCCGAGGCGCACAATCTTCTCGACGAGAGCGCGACGCTCACCACCAACGTACAGGAGCTGCTGCAGAAACCCGCTCGCGGGGGCTTGCTGCAGGCGGCGCAGCACGCCGCGACCGCGGCCGAGGCCGCCGTGCGCACGCTCACGGCCACCGGGACCGCGGTGCTCGGACTGCTGCTGCTGGTGTCGGTGCTGCTCACGCTCAGCATCAGCCTGCCGGTCAGGCGGCTCACGGCCGCGACCCGTCTGCTCGCCGGGGGCGACCGCGCCGCCCGTGCCCCGCGGGGCGGGTCGGCGGAGATCGACGGGTTGGCCGAGTCCTTCAACGCGATGGCCGATCGTATTGCGCGCGCCGAGGGCGAGCTGCGCGCGCACCAGGCCGAGCTCGAGCGGCACGTCGACGAACGCACCCGCGCACTGCATCACCTTGCGCACCACGATCCGCTGACGCAGCTGCCCAACCGGCGGCATCTCTCGGCGCGGCTCGGCGCGGCGCTGGCGCGCGCCGGCGCGCGCCGGCAGGTGGCGCTGCTGTTCGTCGACGTCGACAACTTCAAGTCGATCAACGACACCCTCGGGCACAGCTTCGGCGATCGCGTGCTGCAGCACATCGCCGACCGTCTGAACGCCGCCATCGGCGATGCGGGACTGCTGGCGCGGCTGGGAGGCGATGAGTTCACGGTGCTGCTCGAGGAGGTGAAGTCACCCGAGGAGGTCGCCGCCTGCGGCAATCGCCTGGTGAGCACGCTGCAGCAGCCCATGACGGTCGACGGGCGGCAGCTCACCACCAGCGCGAGCGTCGGGGCGAGCCTCTATCCCGATCATGCCGCCGATGCTGATGGCCTGCTGCGCGCGGCGGACGTCGCGTTGTTCCGCGCCAAGGAGCTCGGCCGCAACCGCTTTGCGCTCTACGCACCCGAGCTCTACGACGCTGCCGCCCAGCGCTTCCGCCTCGAGCAGTCACTGCGGCGTGCCGTCGAGGGCGGCGAGCTGCTGCTGCTCTTCCAGCCGGTCGTGGCGCTCCACAGCTTCGAGACCCAGGGGGTCGAGGCGCTGCTGCGCTGGCGCCGGCCGGATGGTCGGCTCGCCGCGGCCCACGAGTTCATGCCGGTAGCGGAGAAATCCGGCCTCATCCACGAGCTCACCGGCTGGGTACTGCGCTCGGCGGCGGCTTCCGTGGCCGTCTGGCGCACCCAGGGCTGGCAGCGCGCGTGCGTCGCGGTCAACGTCTCGCCGGCACAGTTCTTCGAGAGCGATTTCGTCGAGCAGGTGGCCCGTACGCTCGAGGCGACCGGGCTGCCGCCGAGCGCGCTCGAGTTGGAGATTACCGAGACCGTGGTGCAGACGGGAAACGCCACGGTCGAATCGCTGCAGCGACTGCGCGCGCTCGGTGTGTCGATCGCGCTCGATGACTTTGGCATGGGTTACTCGTCCCTCACCTCGCTCGAGCGGCTGCCGATTACGCGCGTCAAGCTCGACCGGCTGCTGGTGGCGGGCGTCGACACCAACCCGCGCGCGGCTGCTATCGTCCACTCGATCATCGCGCTCTGTCACGGACTCGGGCTCCAGGTCGTGGCCGAGGGCGTGGAGCGCACCACGCAGCTGGAATTCCTGGCGGAGTGCGGGGCGCTGGCCGTGCAGGGCTACCTGATCGCCCGTCCGGTCGAGGCCGCCGCCGCCGCCGGCGAAGCGCGGGCCGCCGCCGAGCGCACGCAGCTCGCCCTCGAGGCCATCCTCCTGGGTGGCGGCCGCGGGACCGATGATCAGCTGGTGTTCGTCGGGAGCCCCGGACGCCGTCGCCAACCCTAGTCGGCCTCGCCCGGCGTAAACTGGCGCGGATGTTGCTGACCGAACACGACATCTATCATTTCCGCGAAGGCACCTACTTCCGCGCCTACGAGCGCCTCGGCGCGCACGCCGCTCCCGCCGACGCTGCGCGCGCGACCCACTTCGCCGTGTGGGCGCCGAATGCATCCGCGGT
>DASPOP010000340.1:0-8511 GCA_035625955.1 Steroidobacteraceae bacterium
CTGGAAACTCGCCACCAGCTCGCGCCCCTCACGCGCCCCCAGCGTGCAGTCGAGCACCACCTCGATCTGCGGCGCCGGGCGCGCGCGGGTGTAGTCGGCCTCGAAGCGGCGCACCGAGATCGCCAGCAGGTAATCGGAGACGAACGGGCTGCCCGAGTCCTGCACCGACTGCCACTCGCCCGAGGCGCGCAGCGTCTCGACCGCCAGCGCCTCGACCATGTCGGGGAGCGGCGCCGGCCAGCGGCTGCCGAGGTAGAAGTTCATGCGGTGATCGGCCTGCACCAGAATGATGTGCGGGCCCTCGAGCCCGGGCGCTGCCAGCGGGTGCGAGACCTGCAGCGGCGCCAGCGCGGCCGCTGACGGGGCGGCCCTGGCAGCCGCGGCCGCGCCGTCCGTGCCTTCCGCGCCCGTCGACCCGGCCGGCGGGGCGCGCAACACGTAGGTCTGCTCGGGCTTGGCGTCGCTGTGAAAGAGGTTGCCGGTGCAGCCGGAGGAGACAAGCAGCGAAAGGGCCGTAGCCAGTAGCAGGTGCCACCGCCGCAGGGGTGGAACACTCATCGCGGAATCTCCACGCCGCGCACCGGCGGCTGATAGAGGAGCTGCGCCGGGTTCTCGCGCAGGCTGTTGGAGAGCTCGCGGATGTCGTGCGCCGCCGCGCGGCCCTCGCGCACGAAGCGCTCGATCTCCGGCAATCCCTGGCGCGTGAACGCGCGGATGTCCTGGCGGTTCTCGGTGATCGCCTTGTCGAGCTGGCTGGTGGCGTCGGCGAGGTTGTCGGCGATGGCGCGCACGCGCTGTGCTGCGGCGCGCACGTCGGGGTCCACGGTCTGCAGTATTCCGTGCGCGAGGCTCGCGCTGGAGGCGAGCTCGGAGCTCGCGCCGCGCAGCTCGGCGATCAGCGAATTCAGATCCTTGAGCGTGCGCGGCAGGCCCGCCGCTGCCTTGTCGACGTTGGCGAGCGTCGAGCTCACCGCCGCGACATTCTCGTCGCTCAGCAGCCGGTCGGCGCGGTTGACGAGATTGCCGACCGCGGCCACGAGCTCGGGCAGGCCTGCGAGGAATACGTCGAAGCGCGAGGGCGCCGAGCGGATCACCGGATAGCGCAGGCTCGCGACCGGGGCGGTGAGGCGCTTGCCGGTGCGGTCCTCGCTCAGGTCGATATAGAGGAGCCCGGTCACGCCCTGCAGCTGCAGCTCCGCCACGGTGTGCTCGGAGACCGGGGTCGAGGCGTCGACGTCGACGACCACATAGGCGCGGCTCGAGTCGCGCGGATCGATGCGCAGGTCGTTGACGCGCCCGACCGGCACGCCGAGATAGCGCACCGCCGCGCCCTTCTCCAGCCCGCTGACGCTGCCGGTGAAGTAGATCTCGTAGCGGTTGTAATCGCGGTGCTCGCGGGTGTCCGAATACCAGTAGACGAACAATGCCCCGGCCAGCGCCACCAGCAGCACGAAGGCGCCGACGGCGGCATAGTTGGCCTCACGTTCCATGTTCGGCTCCGAGCCGGGCGCGGGCCCGCTCGCCGTGGAAGTAGGCCCGGATCCACGGGTGCGGGTAATCGACGATGCGCTCGAGGGTGTCGGATTCCATGCGCCTGTCCACGATCACCCCGACACGATTGCAGGTACGGAAGATGCTGTCCAGATCGTGCGTGATCATGACGATGGTGAGCTTCAGGTGGCGCTGCAGATACAGCACCAGCTCGTCGAAGGCCGCCGCGCTCACCGGGTCGAGCCCCGAGGTGGGCTCATCGAGAAACAACAGCTGCGGATCGAGCGCCAGGGCGCGGGCCACCGCCGCGCGCTTCACCATCCCGCCGGAGAGCTGCGCCGGGTATTTCGCGGCGGCGTCCGCCGGCAGCCCGACCACGCGGATCTTGAGCAGCGCCAGGCCCTCGAGCGCGGCCGGCGGCAGCTTCAGGTGCTCGATCATCGGCAGCTGCACGTTCTCGAGCACCGTGAGCCCGGAGTAGAGCGCCCCGGACTGAAAGGCGACGCCGTAGCCGGCCTTGATCGGCCGCAGCTGCGCCTCGCTCAGCTGCGTGATGTCGCTGCCGCGGATGCGCACCGTGCCGGCCACCGGCCGCTGCAGCCCGAGGATCGTGCGCAGCAGCACCGACTTGCCCGAGCCCGAGCCGCCGACGATGCCGAACACCTCGTCCTCGTTGACCTGCATGTCGAGCCCGTCGTGCACCACCTGTCGGCCGAAGCGGTTCACCAGCCCGCGCACCTCCACCACCGGCTCCATCAGATCTTCATCCGCATGAACAGCACCGCGAACAGCGCGTCCGCCAGGATCACCAGAAAGATCGCCTGCACCACCGCGACCGTCACCAGGTGCCCGAGCTCGCGCGCCGAGCCGCGCACCTGCATGCCGCGGTAGCAGCCGGCGAAGGCGATCAGCAGCGCAAACACCGGCGCCTTGATGATTCCCACCCAGAAGGTGGTGGCAGAGATCGACTCGTTGACCCGGTTCACGTACTGCGTCAGCGGCATGTCGAGCAGGTAGCGGCACAAGAGCGCTCCGCCCGCGATCCCGATGAGATCGGCGATGACGGTGAGCAGCGGCAGTGCGATCGCCAGCCCGAGCACGCGCGGCACCACCAGCAGCTCGATCGGATCGGCGCCGGTGGCGGTGAGCGCATCCACCTCCTGGTTGAGCTTCATCGAGCCGAGCTCGGCGGCGAAGGAGCTGCCGGAGCGGCCGGCGACGATCACCGAGGTGAGCAGCACGCCGAGCTCGCGCAGCACGCCGATCGTGACCAGGTCCACCACGTAGATGTCGGCGCCGAGCCCGCGCAGCTGCTGCGCGCTCAGGTAGGCGAGGATCACGCTGATCAGAAAGGCGATGAGCGCCACGATCGGCATGGCGGTGATGCCGGTGTCATAGACGTGGCGGACGATCGAGATCGGCCGCAGGCGCCAGGGATGCGCCAGGTCCGCCACGAAGGTGGTGCAGGTGCGGCCGAAGAAGGCGAGCCCCGCCACCATGTCGCGGCTCGAGCGCACTACGTAGCGGCCGATGGCGATCAGCGCGCGGCCGCCCGGCTCGGCGGGCGCGGGACGCTCGGCCGGCAAAGCTGCCTCCTCGGGCGCCGGCGCTTCGGTGAGCGCCGCGTCCACCAGCCGCAGCTGATCGGGCGGGGTGCCGCGGAAATCCACCTCGGCACCGGCGCGGCGCGCGCGCCGCACGAAGCTGCGCAGCGCCCAGGCGCCGGAGAGATCGAGCTGGGTAATCCCCTGCGCGGCGATGCGGATGCGCGGCACCGAAGCGACGTCGACGGCATCGAGTGCGGCTTCGATCGCGGCCAGCCCGCGCACGCTCCATTCGCCCGTCAGCTCGAGCTCCAGCCCTTCAGCGGTGCGCCGGACCTCGACGGCCTCTGCTCTCGGAAGCGTTGCTGACACGCGCGGATCATAAGCGCGATGCCCCGGGAACCCAACGGCCCTGTTGGATAGCGGGCAAAAGCCGCGCCTTTTGCCCGCGGGCTCGAGTCCATCGATGGGTTGGCCTGCGCGCCGCGCCGCAGGCCCGGCGCGCCAATCTAACTAGGTATCGTCGCGGTAGCGGCGGACGCGGGCGGCGGCGTAGGCCATCGCGAAGGCCGCGACGACGCCCAGCCACAGGTCGATATCGGTGAAGGCGCCACGGATGTTGAGGGTGTCGAGAACCGCCCCCACCGGCGGCAGGTTGTGGAAGCTGCTCTTGTCGAACACGTCCGGTCCGCTCAGCAGCTTGTGCCAGATCCCGTTCACGCGATAAGTCTCGAAGTGCCAGATGTATTTGGTGCGGAGCGCGACGAACTCAATGATCGGAGCCACGATCGGCACAAGCGTGGCCCACAGGATCGGGCTGCGACGGATCCAGGCGGAGAACAGCAGCAGCGCTCCCGCGATCGGCGAGTACCACAGCACGCCGAGGATGCATTCGAGCAGCAGCGCCAGCTCCGTCCGCAGCCACTCGTAGGTATTCCAGCCGAGTGTCCCGGGGACGCGCAGCGCGAAGATCGCCGCGAATACCAGGTCCGCCGCGCTCGCCAGCACGAATGCGCCGAGCGGCACGACCACGGCAGCGACCAGGAACTTGGACCCGACCGTGACCTCATCCGACAGCGGCAGCGACTTCCAGAAGAGGATGCTGCGGTCCTTGCGCTCGGCGTACAGGCAATCGAGCAGGTAGAACGCGACGACGATCACCATCGTGATGTACAGGGGCTGCGCCCCCAGCCATTGCCCGATCGTGAAGATCGACACCTTCTGCTGCGCCGTGAGCACCCGCTCCGGCAGGTCCATGTTGATGCGGCCGATCAGCAGCGAGATCGCCAGCAGCGCCTCCACCACGAGCGGTGCGATCCACAGCGAGCGGTGCTCCCACAGCTCGCGGCGCACGAGCGCCACCAGGGTATCGAGCCGGCCGGCGCGCTGCGTGAGCGCGGGCGCGGATGCGACGGTGGCGGCGTTGGCGTTCATATGAGTGCGGCCCCGCAGCTGGCGTACATGACGAAAGTGGCGAGTGCGAGCACTCCGGCGGTCAGGAGCGGCGCTACCCAGGGCGCGGTGCGCTCCCACTGCCCGTGCGGTGCGTGTTTGGTGCTCATGTGGATGAGGCTCCCTGCATCTTGGCCACGAACAGGTCGGCGATGGAGGGCGTGCGCAGCTCCCCGTATGCGCCGAGCTCGGCGGCCGTGCGGCCCTCGAAGTACAGCGCCACCCGGCCGAATATTTCGCGCTCGTAGAACGGCTTGAGCTCGCGGGCACGCGGCGCCTGCTCCGAGCTCACGGTGAGCTGCTGGTAGCGGTTGCCGAGGTCCTCGACGGTCGAGTTGAGCGTGAAGTGCCCGTGGTTGATGAAAATCACGTCGGTAAAGAGCTGCTCGACCTCCTCGACCTGGTGCGTCGTGAGAAGGATGGTGCGCTCCTTGTCGAAGTAGTCGTTGAGCAGCGTGTCGTAGAACTGGCGGCGGTACAGCAGGTCGAGGCCGAGCGTCGGCTCATCGAGCACCAGCAGACGCGCGTCGATCGCCAGGATCAGCGCCAGGTGCAGCTGCGTCACCATGCCCTTGCTGAGCTGGCCGACGCGGCTCGATCGTTTGATGTCCGTCTTCGCCAGGAAACTCTCGGCGACGCTCCGGTCGAAGCGCGGGTGCACGTGCTCGACGAAATCGACCGCCTGGGCGACGCGCAGCCAGCGCGGCAGCACCGCGACGTCCGCTATGAAACATACGTCGCGCATCAGCTGGTCGCGCTGCGAGCGCGGGTCGAGCCCGAGCACGTGCAGCTCGCCGGCGAATGAGGTGAGGCCGAGGATCGCCTTGAGCGCGGTGGTCTTGCCGGCGCCGTTCGGGCCGATGAGGCCGACGATGCGCCCCGGTTCGACGCTGAAGCTCACGCCGTCCAGCGCGCGCGTCGCGCCGTAGGACTTCGCGAGTCCTCGCGCTTCAATTACCGCTGTCATCTTGCTCCCCTTTGACAGGCGCGGCCGGGAAAGGCGCCGCGGGTGCGGCGGCTCCGGCGCGCAGCAGCTCTTCGCTCGAGAGACCGAGGCGCTGGATGGTCGCGTAGACCTTCGGCCATTCGTCCTCGAGAAAGCGCTGCCGCTCGTCCTTCATGAGCGCCTTGCGGGCGCCGAGGCTCACGAACATGCCGCGGCCCCGGCGTTTCTCGACCAGCTGCTCGTCCACCAGCTGCTGGTAGCCCTTGAGCACCGTCAGCGGGTTCAGGCGAAAGTCCGCGGCGACGTTGCGCACGGAGGGCAGCGGGTCCCCTTCCTTCAGGACGCCCTCGAGGATCATGGCTACCACGCGGTCCCTCAGTTGCCGGTAGATCGGCAGGCTGTTGTCCCATTGCGGATCCATGATGGCCGTCGTGAGCGTCGGGGTGGACAAGGAGGCTGTTTCGGGAGGTTAGCGAACTAATCTACCAAAACGGCCGGCTCGGGCTTGCCGAACCAGGACGGCGCGGACACGTGAGCGACGCTGATGAACTCGGGCGATGTGCCCGGGACAACGGCAGTCGACTCGACGAAGGCCATGCTGGACAGCACGCAGATCAGGGCGGCGGCAGCGGCGCAGGCCGTATTGCGATACAGGGTTGCGAGTGCGTTCATGGTCATCTCCTCTCTGTTTCTCTCTCTTCGGCTCCCTGCACCATGCAGGTCGCCTTCCTTGGTGATGTACTCTAGTACAACACTACTCTAGTGTCAAGCTATTTCAGTAGATGACCTTATGGCCCTGAAAAGGGGGGTCTGAGGCCGCTCCAGCCCCGTTCCCCCAGGGGCCTGGGGTGACTGCCTCGAGGCGGGCACGCCGTTTTTGCGGGCTGTGAGGGGCGCACACGCTAAACTTTCTGGCCCGCTTTCCCTCGGCGCAAAGAAAATCCCTCATGAAACCCGCTGTGAATGTCGCGATCACCGGCGCCGCCGGGCAGATCGGCTATGCGCTCGCCTTTCGCGTGGCCTCGGGAGCGCTCCTCGGGCCCGACGCGCGCGTGAAGCTCCATCTGCTCGAGATCAGCGCCGCGCTGCCGGCACTGCAGGGCGTGCTGATGGAGCTCAACGACTGCGCCTTTCCAACACTCGAGAGCGCGAGCGCGAGCGACGATGCCAACGTCGCGTTCCGCGACTGTCAGATCGCGCTGCTGGTGGGCGCGCGGCCGCGCGGTCCCGGCATGGAGCGCAAGGATCTGCTGCTCGCCAACGCACAGATTTTCTCCGCGCAGGGCAAGGCGCTGAATGCGGTCGCCGACCGCAAGGTGCGCGTGCTGGTAGTCGGCAATCCCGCCAACACCAACGCGCTGATCGCACAAGCCAACGCGCGCGATCTGAATCCGAGCAACTTCACCGCGATGACGCGGCTCGATCACAACCGCGCGCTCTCGCAGCTCGCCGGCAAGACCGGCGCGCACGTGACCGACATCCGCCACATGACCATCTGGGGAAATCATTCCGCCACGCAGTATCCGGACCTGACGCACGCGACGGTGCGCGGCAAGGCGGCGACCTCGCTGGTCGAGCGCCAGTGGATCGAGCAGACCTTCATTCCCACCGTGCAGCAGCGCGGCGCCGCCGTCATCAAGGCACGCGGCGCCTCCTCGGCCGCCTCGGCGGCCTCCGCCGCGATCGATCACGTGCATACCTGGGTGCACGGCACGGCGCAGGACGACTGGGTGAGCATGGCAATTCCGGCCGACGGCAGCTACGGCATCGGGGCCGGCGTCATCTATTCCTATCCCGTCACCATTGCGAACGGCGAGTACCGCATCGTCCCGAACCTCGCCATCGACGAGTTCAGCCGCAAGCGCATGGACGCCACGCACGCCGAGCTCCGCGAGGAGCGCGACGGAGTGAAGAACCTGCTGGGCTGACAAGGAGGAGAAAGTAATGTTAGGTGCGATCGTCTCGCTGCTGGTGGTGCTGGCCGCCGCCTACGCGGTCACCCAGGTCGGCGGCGTCATCACGCTGGTGTTCGTGGGCGCGGTGCTGTTCCTCGCCTACCGCCGGCTCTCGCTGCTCGCCTTCACTGTCACCTTCACGGTGCTGCTGGCGCTCTACACCACCGCAGGCGCCCCGGCGGGCATCTGGAAGGGCCTGCTGTGGGTACTGCTCGCGGGGCTGTGGCTCCTCAACGTGCGGCCGCTGCGCAAGGCGCTCATCACCCGCCCCTTCCTGGCCGCCTATCTCAAGCTCCTGCCGTCGATGTCGCAGACCGAGAAGGAGGCGCTCGAGGCCGGCACGGTATGGTGGGACGGAGAGCTGTTCACGGGCGCGCCCGACTGGGCCAAGCTCCTCGCCGCGAAGCCGCCGCAGCTCTCGCAGGAGGAGCAGGCGTTCCTCGACGGCCCCTGCGAAGAGCTCTGCCGGATGCTCGATGAGTGGCACATCACCCACGAGCGCGGCGACCTGCCGCCGGCAGCCTGGGAGATGCTCAAGACCCGCGGCTTCTTCGCCATGATCATTCCGAAGAAGTACGGCGGGCTCGAGTTCTCCGCCTACGCGCATTCGTGCGTGCTCGCCAAGATCTCCAGCCGCAGTCCCACCGCCGCCTCCAACGCCGCGGTGCCCAATTCGCTCGGACCCGCGGAGCTGCTCAACCACTACGGCACCGAAGCGCAGAAGAATTACTACCTGCCGCGCCTCGCGCGCGGCGATGAAGTGCCGTGCTTCGCGCTCACCGGTCCGCGCGCCGGCTCCGATGCCGCCTCGATCCCCGACACCGGCGTCGTGTGCCGCGGCATGTGGCAGGGTTCGGAGATCGTCGGCCTCAGGCTCAACTTCTCCAAGCGCTACATCACGCTCGCGCCGGTGGCGACGGTCATCGGCCTCGCGTTCCGCATGTTCGACCCGGAGGGTCTCATCGGTGAGCGCAAGGACATCGGCATCAGCTGCGCACTGATCCCGCGCCATACTCCCGGAGTGAGCATTGGGCGGCGGCATTTCCCGCTCAACATCCCGTTTCAGAACGGGCCGATCCAGGGCAAGGACGTGTTCGTGCCGCTGGATTTCATCATCGGCGGG
>DASPOP010000341.1:0-3982 GCA_035625955.1 Steroidobacteraceae bacterium
TGTGTTCCTGGTGGACCTGGTGTTCTCGGTCCAGTACCAGTTCACCGACCCCGTGAAGAAGCTCTTCAGAGTGAGCGATCCGGCCGCGACGCTCAACGAAGTGAGCGAGAGCGCCATTCGCGAGACCATCGGCCGCAGCACGCTCGATGAGGTCCTGGTCGGCAACACGCGCCCGGAGATCACCCGGCGCACCAAGGAGCTGATCCAGCGCGTGCTCGACAACTACGACGCCGGCATCACCGTGACCACCGTGAACCTGAAGGACGTGCAGGTGCCGGACGCGGTCATCCCCTCGCAGCGCGATGCCAACAAGGCGCAGGCCGACAAGGAGCGCTTCATCCTCGAAGCCGAGGCCTACGCCAACAGCATCATTCCGGTCGCCCAGGGCACGGCCGGCCGCATCCAGCAGGACGCCGAGGCCTACAAGGCCAAGGAGGTCGCGCTGGCCGAAGGCGAGGCGGCGCGCTTCTCGCAGCAGCAGGCAGCCTACGCGCAGTCTCCGGAGGTGACGCGCAAGCGCATGTATGTGGCCGCGGTCGAGAGCGTGCTCGCGCGCGCCCACAAGGTGATCGTCGACACCCGTGCCGGCGGCAACATGATCTACTTACCCATCGACAAGCTGCTCGAGAAGCAGAGCGGCGGCGCTGCCGAGGCGGCCGAGCAGTCGGCGAGCGGCGCCGCCAAGGAGCCGACCGAGCAGGTGACCATCGAGGCGCGCGGCCGGGGGGAGCGCTGATGAGCGGCCGGATGTTCCCGGTGCTGCTGGCGCTCGCCGTGGCGGCGGTGCTCACGGGGCTGTCGCTCTTCACCGTGAGCGAGACCGAGCTCGCCATCGTCACCGAGTTCGGCGCCGTCACCGGCACTCACTACCCGCCCGGGCTGCACGCCAAATGGCCCTGGGACGTGGTCACTAAGTTCGATCGGCGCATCCTCTCCCAGTCCTACAACGGCGAGACCTTCCTCACCAACGACAACCGCGGGCTGATCGTCGACTTCTACATCAAGTGGCGCGTCAAGGACCCGGTGCAGTACTTCACGGCGACCGGCGGCAAGGAGGAGCTGGCCGGCGAGCGGCTCGCCGACATCGTCAAGGACGGGATCAAGAGCGTGGTGGCGCAGCGCACGCTGCAGCAGATCGTCTCCGCGGAGCGCGCCGCGGTGACGAGCGACATGTTCGGGGCCGCGAGCAAGAGTGGCGCAGGTCTCGGCGTCGAGCTGGTCGACGTGCGCGTACAGCGCATCGACCTGCCGGACGACGTCGCCGCGCGCGTCTTCGAGAGCATGAAGCAGGGCTTCGCCCGCACTGCCGGGCGGCTGCGCGCCGAAGGGCAGAGCACCAACAACGGCGTCAAGGCGGCTGCCGACCGCCGCCGCACCGAGATTCTCGCCAACGCCGAGCGCGATGCGCTGCACATCCGCGGCGAGGGCGATGCGGCGGCCACCCAGACCTACGCGCGCGCCTACTCGAAGGACCCCGAGTTCTACGCTTTCTACCGCAGCCTGCAGGCTTACGAGCGCGCCCTCGGCAAGGACGGGGACCTCCTGGTACTGACTCCCGACGGGGAGTTCTTCAAGTACCTCAAGGACCCGGACAAGCGCCGCGGAGCCAAGTGAAGCGGGCGGCGTGAATCTCTCGGACATCGCGGCCGCGTTCGGCCTGTTCCTGGTATTCGAAGGTATCGCCCCGTTCATCAATCCGCAGGGCGTGAAGCGCGCGCTCACGCGGCTCGTCGAGGTGCGCGACCGTGAGTTGCGCATCGCGGGCCTGGGCTCCATGCTGGCCGGCGTGGCCATCCTGTTCGTGGCGCGGTAGCAGGCATGGGCAGATTCGTAGTCGTCATCGGCACCCAGTGGGGCGATGAAGGCAAGGGCAAGGTCGTCGACCTGCTCACCGAGCGCGCCGCCGCGGTGGCGCGCTTCCAGGGCGGCCACAATGCCGGCCACACTCTGGTGATCGGCGGCAAGAAGACCATCCTGTCGCTCATTCCCTCAGGCGTCCTGCGGCAGGAGGTGCGCTGTTTCATCGGCAACGGCGTGGTGCTGTCGCTCGAGGCGCTGTTCGCCGAGAGCGACATGCTGACCGCCCGGGGCGTGCCGGTGTCCGGGCGCCTGGCGGTCTCGCCCCATTGCCCGCTCATCCTGCCCTCGCACGTGCAGCTCGATCAGGCGCGCGAGCGCGCCCGCGGCGCCAACGCGATCGGCACCACCGGACGCGGCATAGGGCCGGCGTACGAGGACAAGGTGGCGCGCCGCGCCGTGCGGGTCGCGGACCTCTTCCAGCGCGACCGCTTCGCCGCCAAGCTCGGCGAGGTGCTCGACTTCCACAACTTCCTGCTGCAGCACTACTACAAACTGCCGGCGGTCGATTTTCAGCAGACGCTCGATGCGCAGCTCGCGCTCGGCGAGCGCCTGAAGCCGCTCGTGACCGACGTGACGCGCTCGCTCGCGGAGCTGCGCGCCGCCGGTGCCAATGTGCTGTTCGAAGGTGCACAGGGAGCGATGCTCGACGTCGACCTGGGCACCTATCCCTACGTGACCTCGTCCAACACCACCGCCGGCTTCGCCGCCACCGGCACCGGCTTAGGCCCGCGCGCCTTCGATGGTGTGCTCGGCATCGTCAAGGCCTACACCACCCGGGTCGGCGCAGGTCCCTTTCCGACCGAGCTCTTCGATGAATACGGCGAGCATCTGTCGCGTGTCGGTCACGAGTTCGGCTCGGTCACCGGGCGGCGCCGCCGCTGCGGCTGGTTCGACTCGGTGGCCCTGACGCGCGCGATCGTGAACTCGAGCGTCTCGGGCCTGTGCATCACCAAGCTCGACGTGCTCGATGGGCTCGACACCATCCGCATCGGCGTGGGCTATCGCGTCGCCGGGGTCGTGACGCCCGAACCGCCGCTCACGGTGGAAGGCTACGCCGGCATCGAGCCGGTGTACGAGGAGCTGCCCGGCTGGCGCGAATCGACCGTCGGCCTCACCGAGTACGGCGCGCTCCCCGGCAACGCCCGCCGCTATCTCGAGCGGCTCGCCGAGCTCACCCAGGTGCCGCTCGACATGATCTCTACCGGCCCGGATCGCGACCAGACCATCGTGCTGCGGCACCCGTTCGGTGGCTGAGCCGGACACTGCGACGGTTGCGCGCGCGACCCCGGCCGCACGCGTCGCGCTCGCGTTGATCGTGCTCGGCGCCGCCGGGCTGGTAGCCAGTACCTGGCACGTGTTCTTCGCGACCTGGGATGAGCCGGAGCACCTCGCCGCCGGGGTGGAGCTGCTCGATCGCGGCTACTACGAATACGACACCGAGCACCCGCCGCTCGGCCGCGTGGTGCTCGCGCTCGGGCCGTACCTCGCCGGTGCGCACTCGTATGGCACGCCGCCGCCGAGCGGCGTGACCGAGGGCGAGGACATTCTCTACCGCGACGGCAAGTACGACCTGTACCTCACGCTGGCGCGCGCCGGCGCGCTGCCGTTTCTCGCGCTGCTGCTGTTCGTCACCTGGCTGTGGGCGCGGCGCATGCTCGCGGGCGAGGGTGCGGCGCTGCTGGCGGTGATCCTGCTGCTGTCGGTGCCGCCGGTGCTGGGGCACGCGGGCCTCGCGACGCTCGACGTGGCCGCGGCCGCGACCATCCTGCTCGCCCTCTATGCTCTCGATCGCTGGCTCGACACGCCCAACTGGCGCACCGCGGCGCTGTTCGGGCTCGCGAGCGGCTTGGCGGTGGGGACCAAGTTCTCGGCGGTGCCGTACATCGGGATGTCGCTGCTCGCGCTCGGGCTCACTCACTGGGTGCTCTCGAGACGTGCCCCGCCCGCATCCCGCGCGGCCACCTGGCGGCTGCGCGCACCCGAGCTGGCTCTCGCGGTGCTCGCGGGTCTGGTGCCGCTGTTTCTCGCCTACGGCATCCGCGCGCCGAACGACGCCCGGGTCGCCGCGCGCTTCGACTGGGCGGTGTACTACCTGTTGCAGCAGCGCGGCGCGGAGCATGCG
>DASPOP010000342.1:0-11803 GCA_035625955.1 Steroidobacteraceae bacterium
CCCGCCTCGCCGGCTGCACCGACCGCGAGCCCCGCCTCCTCGATCCGATCGAGCACGCGGTGCTGCTGATCGGACTCTACGAGCTCGAGTTCGAGCCCGAAGTGCCGTTTCGCACCGCGATCAACGAAGCCGTGCAGCTCGCCAAGCGCTTCGGCGCAACCGACGGTCACAAATTCGTGAACGCGGTGCTGGATCGCGCCGCACGCACGCTGAGGCCGGCGGAACACTGAGCACGCGGGCGCACCACCATGGCGCTGTCGGAATCCGAGCTCATCACCCGCTTCTTCCGCAACTGCGGCGCGCAGCGGCGCGATGTGGTGATCGGAGTCGGCGATGATGCGGCGCTCATCGAGTGCCCGCCGGGAACGCAGCTGGTCGCCACCACCGACACCCTGGTCGCGGGCGTGCACTTCCCGCTGTCGGTGCCGGCCGCGGCGATCGGGCACCGCGCGCTGGCGGTGAATCTGAGCGATCTGGCCGCGATGGGCGCGCGGCCGGCGTGGGCGCTGCTCGCGCTGACGCTGCCCGAGGCCGACGAGCAGTGGCTCACCGAGTTCGCCGCGGGCTTGGGGCGGCTCGCGCGCGCACACGAGGTGGCGCTCGTCGGCGGCGATACCACGCGCGGGCCGCTCACCGTGACGGTGCAGCTCCTCGGCCACGTGCCGCACGGCCGCGCGCTCACGCGCACCGGCGGTCGTCCCGGCGATCTGCTGTTCGTGTCGGGCTCGCCCGGGGATGCGGGCGCGGGACTCGCGATCGAACAGGGGCGGCTCAGCGCGCCGGCCGATGCGGCGCCGTACCTGCGCGAGCGGTTCCTGCTGCCGACGCCGCGCGTCGCGCTCGGCGAGCGGCTGCGCGGCTACGCGCGCGCCTGCATCGACGTCTCGGACGGGCTGCTCGGCGATGCGGGCAAGCTCGCCAGCGCGAGCGGCGCAGGGCTCGAGATCTGCTTCGCGGATCTGCCGGTGTCGCGGCCGCTGGTCGCAGCGCTCGGGCCCGATGCCGCGCGCGAGCTCGCGCTCACCGCGGGCGATGACTACGAGCTGGTGTTCGCGGTGGACCCCGCGCGGGTTGCCGAGCTCGAGCGCGAGCTGCCTCCGTCACAGTGGAATTACCGTCAAATCGGCGTGCTGCGCGCGGCTCCCGGCGCCGTGGTGATGCGCGACGGTACTGTGATGGAGTTCTCGCATTCCGGATACCAGCATTTCGCCTGAGCCCGTGCGGGAAAGCGCTTGCCGGGAGTGGCGCGCGCGCCTCATGGAGTGCGGGGAGCGTGAGGCTTGCATCACAGTCGCGCCGTCGGCTGTCGCCGTATGCTGACGCGTCGCTGCCTGTTGCCAACACGCCATGTCGCTACCGGCTTCAAGATCAATTCCGCCCGCCAAGCCAGTCGCACGCATGCCCGACAAGATCGGCAAGTACGCGGTCATCAAGGAAGTCGGACGCGGCAGCACGGGTGTCGTCTATCTGTCGCACGACGCGTACTACGGACGCGACGTCGCGATCAAGGTCTACAACATGGACACCGGCGGCGACGAGGAGCGTGCGCGCATCGCGCGCAAGATGTTCCTGTCGGAAGCGCACCTGGTGGGCATGCTGCAGCACCCGCACATCCTGCCGATCTACGACGCGGGCGAAGAGAACGGTCACTGCTACATCGTCACCGAGCACGTGCACGGCGCGCGCACCCTGGCGGCCTACTGCCGCCCGGACAACCTGCTGCGCATCGATGACACGGTCGAGATTATGTTCAAGTGCGCCAAGGCGCTGCACTACGCGCACTCGCGCGGCGTGATCCACCGCGACATCAAGCCCTCCAACGTGATGCTCACGCAGGACAGCGACGTGCGCATCATCGACTTCGGCATCGCGCTGGTGGCCGATTCCGACATCTCGCGCATCGAGGGCATCGCCGGCAGCCCCTCCTACATGTCGCCCGAGCAGGTGCAGAGCCTCGATCTCACCAACGCCTCGGACCTGTACTCGCTCGGCGCCGTCATGTACGAGCTGCTCACCGGCCAGCGGCCGTTCCGCGCCGGCAATCTGCAGAAGCTGCTGCACCAGATCGTCTACGCGACGCCGCCGCCCATTCATACGCTGCGCAAGGACGTTCCCGAGGAGCTCGAGGCGGTGGTGGCCACCGCATTACAGAAAGATCCGACCAAGCGTCACAAGAGCGGACTCGATTTCGCCGCCGAGCTCACCCGCGTGCATCAGCGCCTGCGCGAAGCCAACGCACGCATCGATCGCCAGGAGCAATTCGGTGTGCTGCGGAAGCTGAAGTTCTTCCACGAGTTCTCGCACGCCGAGATCTGGGAAGTGCTGCGCGCCAGCAGCTGGCAGGACTACAACGCCGGCGAAGAGATCGTCAAGGAAGGTGAGATGGACGATCGCTTCTACATTCTGGTGACCGGCGCCTGCGCGGTCGAGCGCCACGGCCGGCGCGTCGGTGTGCTCGACACCGGCGATTGCTTCGGCGAGGCGAGCTATATGCCGGGCGCCAAGCGTACCGCTACCATCCGCGCCGCCTCACAGGTGACCGTGCTCAAGGTGAGCTCGACGCTGCTCGAGCAGGTGTCGGCCTCCTGTCAGCTGCGCTTCAACCGCGTGTTCCTGCGCTCGCTGATCGCGCGCCTGCAGAGCGCCGAGCGCGTCCCGGCCACCACCGCCGGCGCCTCCTGAAGGCGCGCCGGCCCGCAGCGCAGATCCGCCGCGCGCCGGGCGCTCTTGCGCGCGCCCGCCGCCGGCTCCTACTCTGTGCGGTGTGCACTTACTCCTCATCGAAGACGACAACGAGGCCGCACGCTTCCTGGTGAAGGGCCTGCGCGAGAGCGGCTACAGCGTCGACCACGCCGCCGACGGCCGCGAGGGCCTGTTCCGTGCCACCGAGGGGCAGTTCGACCTGGTGGTGACCGACCGGATGCTGCCGCACATCGACGGGCTCGCGATCATCGAGCTGATGCGGCGCAAGGGGCTGACCACGCCGGTGCTGGTGCTGTCGGCGCTCGGCGGTGTCGATGACCGCGTCAGGGGACTGAAAGCCGGGGGCGACGACTACCTCACCAAGCCGTTCGCGTTCGCCGAGCTGCTGGCGCGCATCGAGGCGCTGCTGCGCCGGCGCTCGAGCGCGCCGCAGGCCACGCGGCTCAAGGTGGAGGACCTCGAGTTCGATCTGCTCGCGCGGCGCGTGACGCGCGCCGGCCGCGAGGTCGAGCTCACCGCGCGCGAGCTCAAGCTCCTCGAGTTCCTGATGCGCCGCGCCGGCCAGGTGGTGACGCGCACCATGCTGCTCGAGGGGGTGTGGGATCTGCACTTCGATCCGCAGAGCAACCTGATCGACGTGCACATCAGCCGGCTGCGCCAGGCGATCGACCGCGGCTCGGATCATCCGCTGATCCACACCGTGCGCGGCTCGGGCTACGTGCTGCGCCGCGACTCCTGAGAGACGTGAAGCTCGCTCTGTTCAATACCACCGCGTTCCGCCTGTCGGTGGGCTACACGTTGCTGATCACGCTCGCCGTCGCGGCGACCCTGGTCAGCGCCTACAAGCTCACCGAGCGGCTGATCGACGACGAGCTCGACCTGATCATCGACACCGAGCTCGAGAGCCTGCAGGAGAAGTACGCGCGCGGCGGCGTCGCCGGAGTCACCGACGAGATCAACCTGCGCATCGAGAGCTGGGGCCGCATTGGCGGTGTGTACATGATCGCGGACGCCAATTTCGAACGCATCGCCGGCAATCTCACCAGCTGGCCGTTCGATGGCATGCCAGGCGAAGCGTGGCCGCAGTTCGATATCACGACCATCGAGCCGGGCCGGCGCGCCGTGCACCCGGTGCGGGCCGCGGTGCGCACGCTGCCCGGCGGCAACCTGCTGCTGGTCGGCACCGACATCTCCCAGGGGCGGCGCTTCGCGGAGCAGTTCCGTCTGGCGACGCTCTGGGGCATCGGCCTGTCCGCGCTGGTCGCCGCGCTCGCCGGCTTCTGGTTCAGCTACCGCCTGGCGCGCCGGGTGGACGAAGTGACGCGCACCTGCCAGCGCATCATGGCCGGCGATCTCGGCTCGCGCCTCCCGCTTGCCGGGGCGAATGACGAGTTCGACTCGCTGGCCGCTTCGGTGAACCGGGTGCTCGACCGTCTGCAGGACCAGGCGGGAACGCTGCGTGCCACCTTCGATTCGACGGCGCACGACCTGCGCGCGCCGCTGCACCGCCTGCGCACACGCATGGACGCGTTGCTGCTGCACTCGCCGCCGCTCGAGCCCGCGGTGCACGAGTCGATCGAATACGCGCTGCGCGAGGTCGATCAGCTGCAGCGCACGCTCGGAACCTTGCTGCAGATCGCGCTGGCTGAGTCCGGCGCGCCGCTCGCGGCGGCGTCCGCGGTCGACGTCGGCGAGCTCGCCGCGGAGCTGGTCGAGCTCTTCGAGCCGGTCGCCGGCGCGCACGGCGTGCAGCTCGCCTGCGAGCACGAGCCGCAGGCCCTGGTGCAGGGCAACCGCCAGCTGCTGGCGCAGCTGCTGACCAACCTGATCGAGAACGGGCTGAAGTACGTGCCCGCAGGCGGCCGCATCGAGGTCGCCGTGCGGCGGCTCGCGGGATCGGTGCGGCTGGTGGTGAGCGACAACGGCCCGGGGATCGCGGCGGAGGATCGCGCCCGTGCCGCGCAGCCGTTCGCGAGGTTCGGGCCGGGCAAGCAGGAGGGCAGCGGGCTCGGGCTGAGCCTCGTCGCGGCGATTGCGCGGCTGCACCGCGGGCGGCTCGAGCTCGAGAGCAACGAGCCGGGGCTCAGAGTAATCGTCGAGTTGCCTAGTTGAATTGGCGCGCGGCGCCTGCGGCGGCGCGCGCAGGCCAGCCCGCCGGCGCGTTCGCACCCGCGGGCAAAAGACGTGGCTTTTGCCCGCTATTCAGCAGGCCGGTTGTCGCGTGCTCAGTGTGAGGCGGGCTGGGCGCCCTGCTTGGGGGCGGGCTGAGTCTTGCCCGCCGTGCAATCCTTGACGAACTGCTCGCGCTGCTTGCCCGAGAGCTGCTTCGCGGTCGCTTCCCTGTTGCAGGACTTGAGCGTCGGGTGCTTCACGGGCGTGGCGGTCGGCGCGGACGGCGGCTCGGCGGCGAGCGCAGTGCCGCCGGCGGCGAGGCCTAAAGCCACGATCAGAATCTTGCAGTTCATGCGCCTGAGCTCCTCGCTGCCCTTGCGGAGCGGTGAAGGCATGAAATTAGCCGCCGGGCCCTCTCGCCGGGATGACGGCGACATTAAGAAATCGTCATGCGGCCGGCAGGCCGCGGGACTCAGGCCTCCTTGTCGTGCTCGATGAGCGCGTAGGCCGAGTGATTGTGGATCGACTCAAAGTTCTCCGCCTCGACCGTGTAGGCGGCGACGCGCTCGTCGCCATTCAGCCGCGAGGCCACATCGCGCACCAGGTCCTCGACGAACTTCGGGTTCTCGTAGGCGCGCTCGGTCACATACTTCTCGTCCGGGCGCTTCAGGATTCCGTAGAGCCCGCACGAGGCCTCGCTCTCGGCGATCTCGATCAGCTCCTCGATCCACATGTGGCTGCGGAGCTTCGCCGTGATGGTCACGTGCGAGCGCTGGTTATGAGCGCCGTAGTCGGAGATGCGCTTCGAGCAGGGGCAGAGGCTCGTGACCGGAACCGCCACCCGCACCCACAGCTCGGTACGCCCGCGGGCGTGCTCGCCGATCAGGCTCGCGCGGTAATCCATCAGGCTCTCGACACCCGACACCGGCGCCTTCTTCATGACGAAGAACGGGAAGCTCATCTCGACGTGGCCGCTCTCGGCCTCGAGCCGTGCAGTCATCCCCGCCAGCATGGCGCGGAAGGATTCGACCGAGATCTCGCGCTCGGCGTGCAGCGCCTCGACGAAGCGCGACATGTGCGTGCCCTTGAAGTTGTGCGGCAGGCTCACGTACATGTTGAAAGTCGCGATGGTGTGCTGCTCGCCCGCCGCGCGATCCCTGACCCGCACCGGGTGGCTGATGTCCTTGATGCCGACGCGGTTGATGGGCAGGCGGCGCGTGTCGGCGCGCGCCTGCACGTCCTCGATCTCGCGGACGGGGGCGCGGACGATCTTGGCGGTGGCGGGCGGTGTCATGGGTGAAAGCCTACAGGAATGCCGTGCGACGCTGCATCAGGCCCGCATCATGGGGTGCGGGAGCCGGGCCCGCCTCCTTCTTTATGAGGAGCTCAGGTTCCCCCCGCCGACCGCAGGCGTTCCTGGCCGTGCAGCGCCCACCAGCGCTCGATGCTGGCGCGCAGCGCCGCCGCATCGAGTCCCGCCGCCGCGAGGCAGCCCTCGCGCGAGCCGTGCTCGATGAAGCGGTCGGGGATGCCGAGCATGAGCTGCGGAATGAGCAGGCCATCGGAGGCGAGAAGCTCGCCGATCGCGGAGCCGGCGCCGCCGTGCGTGACGTTTTCCTCGATGGTCACGAGTGCGCGGTGGCGCCTGCCGAGCGCCACGATCAGGTCCTCATCGAGCGGCTTGACGAAGCGCATGTTGACGAAGGTGGCATCGAGCGCTTCGGCGATCTGCTGCGCCGGCGCCACCAGAGCGCCGAAGGCGAGGATCGCCAGTCCGCTCTTGCCCTCGCGGCGCAGCTGCGCCTTGCCGACGGGTAGCGCCGTCATCTCCGCCTCGACTGGCACGCCCGGACCTGTGCCGCGCGGGTAGCGCACGAACGCAGGGCTCTTCAGGGTGCTCGCCGTGTAGAGCATCTGCCGGCACTCGTTCTCGTCCGCGGGCGCCATGATGACGGTGTTGGGGATGCAGCGCAGATAGGAGAAGTCGAAGCTCCCCTGGTGGGTCGCGCCGTCGCTGCCGACGAGGCCGGCGCGATCCACCGCGAACACCACCGGCAGGTTCTGCAGGGCGACGTCGTGAATGACCTGGTCGTAGGCGCGCTGCATGAAGGTCGAGTAGATCGCGACCACGGGCTTCAGGCCCTCGGCGGCAAGGCCGGCGGCGAAAGTCACGGCGTGCTGCTCGGCGATCGCGACGTCGAAGTAGCGGTCGGGGAAGCGCCTGGAGAACTCGACCAGCCCCGAGCCCTCACGCATCGCGGGCGTGATGCCGATGATGCGCGGGTCGCGCTCGGCCATGTCGCACAACCACTGGCCGAACACCTGGCTGTAGCTCGGCCCCGCCGCCTTCTCCTTGAAGATCGTGCCGCTCGCGGGGTCGAAGGGGCCCGGGCCGTGCCACTTGATCGGGTCCGCCTCGGCGGGCGCGTAGCCCTTGCCCTTGCGGGTGACGACGTGCAGGAACTGAGGTCCCCGGAGCTTGCGCACGTTGCGCAGCGTACGCACCAGCGCCTTGACGTCGTGCCCGTCCATGGGGCCGATGTAGTTGAAGCCCATCTCCTCGAACAGAGTTCCGGGCAGCACCATGCCCTTGAGGTGCTCCTCCGAGCGACGCGCCAGCTCCCACATCGTCGTCGGCATCTGCCGCAGCACCTTCTTGCCGCCTTCGCGCAGGTGCGCGTACACGCGCCCGGAGAGCGCGCGTGCGAAGTGGTTCGAGAGCGCCCCGACGTTCTCCGAGATCGACATGTCGTTGTCGTTGAGGATCACCAGCAGATCGGCGGGGAGCGAGCCGGCGTGATTCAACGCCTCGAAGGCCATGCCGGCGGTCATGGCGCCGTCGCCGATCACCGCCACCACACGGCGATCGTCGCCGGCGCGCGCGGCCGCGACCGCCATGCCGAGAGCGGCGCTGATCGAGGTGCTCGAATGCCCGACGCCGAACGTGTCGTACTCGCTCTCGGCGCGCGAGGGGAACGGGGCGAGCCCGCCGTCCTGCTTGATGGTATGCAGCCGCTCGCGGCGGCCGGTCAGGACCTTGTGCGGGTAGGCCTGGTGCCCCACGTCCCACACCAGCCGGTCGCGCGGGGTGTCGTAGACATAGTGGAGCGCGATGGTGAGCTCGACGGTGCCGAGGCCCGCAGCAAAATGGCCGCCGCGGGTGCTGACGCTCTGGATGAGGAAGGCACGCAGCTCCGCGGCCAGCGCCGGCAGTTTCCCTACGGGCAGGCGGCGCAGATCCGCCGGGCTCCCGACACAATCGAGCAGCGGGTACTTGTCTGGCGGCGCCCCCATCGTGCCGTCAGTTTACACGGGGGCCAGGCGGTTCCCGCATCTCAGCGCTCGCGGGCGACGACGAAACGGGCGAGCTCGGCGAGCGCGCCGGCGCGTGCACCTAAGGGCTCGAGCGCGGCGATCGCCGCATCGCGCAGCTCCCGCGCCCGTGCCCGCGAGGCGTCGAGCCCGGCGGTGCTCGGATAAGTCGGCTTCGAGTGCGCCGCATCGGCGCCGGTCGATTTCCCGAGCAACGCCGGATCCCCCTCGACATCGAGGATGTCGTCCTGGATCTGGAACGCGAGCCCGATCTCGGCGCCGAAATGCCCAAGGGCGGCGAGCTCCTTGGGATTGCTCACTCCCGCGGCCAGCGCCCCGAGCAGCACGCTGCCCTGGATGAGCGCGCCGGTCTTGCGGCGGTGCATGTTCTCGATGGCGCCGACCGTGAGTGTGGCTCCGACGGCCTCGAGGTCGACGGCCTGGCCGCCGGCCATGCCGCCGGTGCCGATAGCCCGCGCGAGCACGCGGATCATCTCGAGGCGCGCCTCGGGCGAGACGCCGGTTATCGGCTCATGCGCGAGCACCGAGAAGGCGAGCGCCTGCAGCGCATCGCCCACGAGCACCGCCGTGCCCTCATCGTAGGCGCGGTGGCAGGTCGGGCGGCCGCGCCGGAGGTTATCGTCGTCCATTGCCGGCAGGTCGTCGTGCACCAGGCTGTAGACATGAATCAGCTCGACCGCCGCAGCGGGCGCATCGAGCCGCGCCAGCGGGGCGCCGAAGGACTCGCCCGTGAGGTAGACGAGGGTAGGGCGCAGGCGCTTGCCGGCGCCGAGCGTGCTGTAGCGCATGGCCTCGCGCAGCCGCGCGGTACCGGGATCCGGGAGCCGCAGCACCTCATCGAGGACGCGCTCGATGCGTGTCTGGCAGGCGGCGACGCGCACCGCAAAATCGGCGGCGGCAGGGCGGGCCTCGTTCACGGCGGCGCTGGTCACTCGGGCGCGTCGGGTGCGCCGGCTGCCTCGTCCGCGGACTCCTCGAACGGCTCGATCTCCGCTTTGGCGCCGCGCTTCAGGAGGATCTCGACCTTCTGCTGGGCCGCCTGAAGCGAGGCCTGGCACTGGCGCGTCAGCGCCACGCCGCGCTCGAAGGCCTTCAAGGCCTCATCGAGCGGCACATCGCCGTGCTCGAGCCGCTCGACCAGCCCCTCGAGCTCGGCGAGCGCCTGCTCGAAGTCCGGGGCTTTGCTGTCGCGGGCCAATGGAGTCTCCTTCGTCTGCTCGGGGGCCCTCATCGAGGGCGCGCAACGTTACACAGCCCCGCCGCCGAGGGTCAACGCGCCTTGCCGACGGCAACCGCGGTTGACGTCCCTCGCCGCGCAGCGATACAGTCGCACCCCTTCGTTAGACCGAGTCTAAGTGAGGATCCCATGAATCTCAAAGGCAGCAAGACGGAAAAGAATCTCAAGGACGCGTTCGCCGGCGAGTCGCAGGCCAACCGCCGCTACCTGTACTTCGCCCAGAAAGCCGACGTCGAAGGCTTCAACGACATATCCGCCGTGTTCCGCTCGACTGCGGAAGGCGAGACCGGGCACGCCCATGGCCATCTCGAGTACCTCGAGGCGGTGGGCGATCCGGCGACCGGGCTGCCGATCGGCGAGACCAGGCTGAATCTCAAGGCCGCGATCGCGGGGGAGACCCACGAGTACACCGACATGTACCCGGGCATGGCGAAGATCGCACGCGAGGAAGGATTCGGGGAGATCGCCGACTGGTTCGAGACGCTCGCGAAGGCCGAGCGCTCGCACGCCAATCGCTTCCAGAAGGCTCTCGACGCGATCTGAGAGCGCGGCGGGCCCGCCGCTCAGGGCGGCGGGCCTGATCGCATCGAATGAGCAGCACGCCCACCCCGCCTGAGGGCGCGCGCGAGGGGAGTCTCGAGGCCCCGACGCGTCACCCGATCGAGTGGCGGGATCCGAAGTTCTACGACCAGGCCGCGCTCGAGAAGGAGCTCGAGCGGGTTTTCGACATCTGCCACGGCTGCCGCCGCTGCTTCAGCCTGTGCAACGCCTTCCCGACGCTGTTCGACGCGGTCGACGAGGCTCCGGGGGGCGAGGTCGCGGGCGTCGAGAAGAAGGTCTACTGGGAGGTCGTGGATCACTGTTACCTGTGCGACATGTGCTTCATGACCAAGTGCCCGTACGTGCCGCCGCATCCCTGGAACGTCGACTTCCCGCATCTGATGCTGCGCGCCAAGGCGGTGCGGGCGCGCGACGGCGCCCTCGCGGTGAGTGAGCGCGTGCTCGCCGCCACCGATGCCGTGGGCAGAATCGCCGGGATTCCGGTGGTCGTGGAGCTCGTGAACGCGATCAACGTGAGCGCAGCAGGCCGGGCGCTCCTCGAGAAGACGCTCGGCGTCGACCGTACCGCGCCGATCCCGAAGTACTACGCCCGCAGCGCGCGCTCGCGCCTCTCCGACCTCGGCACGACGCGTACCGGCGGTGAGCCGGCGGCCGCGGCGGCACAGCCCACGGCCGATACCACCGGCCGCGTGGCGCTCTTCACCACCTGCTATGGCAACCGCAACGCGCCCTCGCTCGATGAGGATCTGGTGGCGGTCTTCCAGCACAACGGCGTTGAGGTGAGGCTCTTGCCGAGCGAGCGCTGCTGCGGCATGCCGCGCCTCGAGCTCGGCGACCTCGAGGGCGTGGCAAAGCTCAAGGAGCACAACATCCCCGTGCTCGCCGAGGCGGTGGCGTGCGGCTTCGACCTCGTGGCGCCGATCCCTTCCTGCGTGCTCATGTTCAAGCAGGAGCTGCCGCTCATGTACCCGGACGACCCGCAGGTGCTCGAGGTGGCCGAGCACATGTTCGATCCCTTCGAGTACCTGATGCTGCGCCACGCGGCAGGCTTGCTGCGCACCGATTTCACCCGAGCGCTCGGCAAGGTGAGCTACCACGTGCCCTGCCATCTGCGGGTGCAGAACCTGGGCCTGAAAACCCGCGAGGCGCTGCAGCTCGTGCCCGGAACGACCGTCGAGCCGATCGAGCGCTGCTCCGGGCACAACGGCACCTACGGCGTGAAGCAGCGCTTCCGCGCCGCCTCGGTGAAGATCGGACGTCCCGTCATGCAGCGTGTCGAGAACGCGCGCGCCGATCACTACGCGAGCGACTGCCCCATGGCGGGCCGGCAGATCGAGAGCGGGCTCAGGGAGCCGCGCGAGCCCGAGCATCCGCTCACCCTCCTCAGGATGGCTTACGGCCTGTGAAGCTCGCCGCCACCGATCTCATGAGCCTCGAGCGCTATGCCCGCGAACGCGCGGCATTCCGTGCCCGGGTGCTCGAGCACAAGCGCGACCGGCAGCTTCAGGTCGGACCCCATACCACCTGGTCCTTCGAGGACCGCCTGACGGTCCAGTACCAGATCCAGGAGATGCTGCGGATCGAGCGGATCTTCGAGCCCGAAGGCATCGCCGGGGAGCTCGCCGCCTACAACCCGCTGATCCCGGACGGCCGCAACTGGAAGGTGACGCTGCTCGTCGAGTTCGCGGAGCCCGAGGAGCGCCGCCGGCAGCTCGCCCGACTTCGCGGCCTCGAGGCGCACTGCTGGGTGCAGGTGCGAGGCTACGCGCGCGTCCCCGCCATCGCGGACGAGGATCTGCCGCGCGAGAACGAGGACAAGACCTCCGCGGTGCACTTCCTGCGCTTCGAGCTCGATGC
>DASPOP010000343.1:0-4665 GCA_035625955.1 Steroidobacteraceae bacterium
GCTGTAGCCGTTCCAGATGATCTCGATGCCGATGCACATGAGGATGAACGCCGACAGGCGCACCAGCACCTCGAGGCCGGTGGCGCCGAGGAGGCGTGCGATGTTCTCGGCGAAGCGATAGGCGAGATAGATGCTGAGCCCGATGGCGAGCAGGCCGCCGAGCGCTCCGACGGCATGCTCGGCGAGCTCGGAGAGCTGCGGGAAGCCGGCGGGCTTGCGGCTGCCGATGGTGATCGCCACTGACATCGAGCCCGGCCCGACCGTCATCGGCATGGTGAGCGGATAGAAGCTGCCGACCTTGCGCCCGGGCGCTGCCGTCGGGCCGGCGCCGACAGCGTGCTCCGACACCTCCTCGGCGTTGAGGAGCCTCCAGCCGAGGGCGGTCACCACCAGGCCTCCGGCTATGCGCACCACCGGCAGCTCGATGCCGAAGAGCTCGAGCAGCCACGGGCCGAGCGCCATCGACCCGAGCAGCAGCGCAAAGCCGTTGGTTGCGGCCTTGCGCGCCAGGATGCGCCGATCCCCGGCAGGCAGGCCCGCGGTGAGGCCGAGGAAGAACGGCGCGGATTCCAGCGGGTTGACGATGGGGAAGAGCCCCGCGAAGGTCAGCAGAAACGCGCTGACCACCGCGTTCATGGCTGCGCGGCCGCGAGCAGCTGGTCGATGAGAGTCTCCACGCGATGCGCGCTGCCGTCGCCGACGTGCAGCTCGCCGACGGCGCGGCCGTGAACCAGGCCGTCGCGGCCGATGAGATAGAACGCCGGCCAATACTGATTGCCGAGCGCATTCCAGTAGGAGTAGTCACCGTCGATCATGACCGGATAGTGGATGCCGAGCCGCGCCACGGCGGCGCGCACGTTGTCGGGGGAGCGCTCATCGCGCAGCTCCGGGGTGTGCACGCCGATCACCACCAGCCCCGCGCCGGCTTTGGTGCGCGCCTCTGACTCCACCCAGGCCCTGGTGTTGAGGCAGTTGACGCACTCGAAGGCCCAGAACTCGACCAACACCACCTTGCCGCGCAGCTTCGCCAGCTCGAGCGGCGCGCTGTTGAGCCAGTCAGCAGGCTCACGGTGGGTGAACTCGGGGGCAGGATAAGGCGCCTGCACCGCCGCGCCGCTGCAGGCGAGCAGACCGCCGGCGGCCAGCGCCGCCGCGAGTACCGCTCGCGCTCGAGTTCTCAGGGCGCGCATGCTCCAGGACCTTTCAGATACCATCGGACCAAAGAGGGCTCGTACTCAGTATGAACGGCAAAATCTGCCTCGTCACCGGGGCCACCCACGGGATCGGGCTCGTGACTGCACGCGCCCTGGCCGTCGCCGGGGCCACGGTTCTCGTGCACGGCCGCGATGCAGAGGCCGGCGCCGCGGTGGTGGCGCAGATCGCGCACGAGAGCGGCAATTCCGCGGTGCGCTTCGTGCGCGCCGACTTCATGCACCTCGACGAGGTGCGCGAGCTGGCCGGGCAGCTCGCCCGGCTGCCGCGGCTCGATGTCCTCATCAACAACGCCGGTCTCATGAATGGCGGCGCGCGCATGTGCACCGCCGAGGGCTACGATGCCACCTTCGGCGTCAACCACCTGGCGCCGTTCCTGCTCACCAACCTGCTGCTGCCGAAGCTCGAACAGTCCGCGCCCGCGCGTGTCGTAGTGGTCGCCTCCGAAGCCCACCGCCGCGCCGGCTGGCTCGATTTCGATGACCTCATGAACGCGCGCGTCGGATTCCTGCGCGCCTATGAGCGCTCCAAGCTCGCCAATCTATTGTTCATGCGTGCGCTCGCCGCGCGCCTCAGGGGCAGCGGCGTCAGCGTCAACGCGCTGCATCCGGGCTTCGTGCACAGCCAGCTGTTTCGCACCTTCCGGGGTCCGCTACGGCTGCTGCTCGCCACCGTCCTGCGGCCCTTCATGCGCTCGCCGCGCCAGGGCGCGCGGACCAGCATCTATCTCGCGACCTCGCCCGAGGTCGAGGGCCAGTCGGGCGGTTACTACAGCGATTGCCGCCGCATCCAGCCGAGCGCCGCGGCACGTTGTCCAGAGTCGGCCGCGCGGCTCTGGAGCGAGAGCGCACGCCTCACGGCGCTCTCAGGCGCATGAGCCGCGCGTTCACCCGCGAGTCGGACGACGATCCGGGGACGCTGCCGGAGCGGCCGATCAGCAGCCACCCGAACCTCGTCACGCCGAGCGGCCTCGCTGCCATCGAGGCGCAGGTGCGCCGTCTCGAGAGTGAGCGCGCGGCGGCACGCGCGGGCGGCGACAGTGCACAGCGCGCGCGCATCGAACGCGACCTGCGCTACTTCACGCAGCGGCTCGCGACCGCACGCGTCGTCGCACCGGCCGCGGCTGCCGACCGCGTGCGCTTCGGCGTGCGGGTCACGCTGCGCAACCCAGGCGGCGCCGAGCAGTCGTTCCGCCTGGTGGGCGAGGACGAGGCGGACGCCGCGCGCGGGCTCTTGAGCTGGGTGTCGCCCCTCGGGCAGGCGCTGCTCGGCCACGAGGTGGGCGCGGCGGTGAGATTCCAGACGGGCGAGCTCGAGATCCTGCGCCTCGAGCCCTGAAGCCGCGGCGCACGCCTTGGCGCGGCCGTCAGGCGCCGCGGGTGCGCAACCGCGTGAGGACCCCGGTGACGATGCGCTCGGCGCGCACGCTGTCGAGCTGGAACACGTCCTGCGACGCCTGTAGCCCTGCGCCGCCGCTCAGGCGCCGGTGTGCGCGGTAGAGCCGGGTGCGCACCGTGGTGACGTTGAGCCCCAGGACCGCCGCGGTCTCGGTGCCGCTGATGCCCTCGACGACTCGCAGCACGAACACCGTGCGGAATACGCCGGGGAGCGCGTCGATCGCCGGCTCGAGCGGATGGCGATACACCGGCGCCGGACGCGGCGCCGCGTTCGGCTCGCGCCGCGCCTGCAGCTGCTCGAGTGCGACGCGGGTCAGCCAGACGGCGAATTTTCCCGCCGGCTCGTGGCGCTTGAGCTCATCGAACGCCGCGACGCAGGCCTCCTCAACCGCGCTCTCCGCGGCCTCCTCGTCGCCGAGCGCGCTGCGTGCGATTCTGAAGAGCCGCTGCGCGTAACGGCGCAGCAGCGTCTCGATCGCGCGCGCATCCGCGGCGCGCGCACGCTCGATGAGGAGCAGATCGGGCAGGCCGTGCACCGGGGCGCCGGCGGGCAGGCTGTTTCGGGCGTCGGTCAGCGGATCGAGCATGGACGCGAACCTCGTGTGTGTATCCTATGGCTGATGAAACTCGTGGCGACGCGCTGCACGACGATCGTCGCCTCCCTGACGGTGGCCGGCGCGGCCGCCGCCAATCCGGTCGTGCACCCGCTCGAGTGGCCCCGGCCGGCACAGGCGCTCCCCAGGGACGCCCGGCTCGAGGCGCGGATCGATGCGCTGCTGGCGCGCATGACTCCCGAGGAGAAGGTCGGTCAGCTCATACAGGCCGACATCGACAGCATCACTCCGGACGATCTGCGGCACTATCCCCTCGGCTCGGTGCTGAACGGCGCGGATCACGCGCCTGGCAACGACAAACTGGCTTCACCCCGTGAGTGGCTGGAACTGGCCGACCGGTTCTACGCGGCCTCCACGGCCGCACCGCACGCGCTGCCGGTCATGTGGGCGACGGACGCCGTGCACGGGGATAACAACATCCCGGGCGCGACGATTTTTCCGCACAACATAGGCTTGGGGGCGGCGCGCCATCCCGCGCTCCTGCGGCGCATCGGCGCCATCACGGCGCTCGAGGTGCGCGTCACCGGGCTCGACTGGACGTTCGCACCGACCGTGGCCGTGGTGCGGGACGGGCGCTGGGGGCGCAGCTACGAGAGCTTCGGGGGCAATCCGCGCCTGGTGGCCGAATCCGCTGCGGCCCTGGTCGAAGGGCTGCAGGGCCGCCCCGGCACGCGCGAGTTCCTCGACGCGGCGCATGTGCTGGCGACCGCCAAGCACTTCATCGGCGACGGCGGAACCGGCGGGCACGACGAGGGCGACAACACCGCGAGCGAGGCGGAGCTGCGCGACGTCGAAGCCGCCGGTCACGTCGCCGCGATCGCCGCCGGCGTACAGACGGTGATGGCGTCCTTCTCCAGCTGGCAGGGCGTGAAGATGCACGGCAACCACGCGCTGCTCACCGGCGTGCTCAAGGAGCGGATGGGCTTCGACGGACTCGTGATCGGCGACTGGGACGGGCATGAGCAGGTGCCCGGCTGTACCAGCGTGAGCTGCGCGCCCGCCGTCAACGCCGGGATCGACGTGCTCATGGCACCCGAGCGCTGGCGGGAGCTCTTCGTGAACCTGCTCGCACAGGTGAATTCCGGCGCGATTCCGGCGCCGCGGCTCGAGGACGCGGTGCGCCGCGTCCTGCGCGTGAAGCTGCGCGCGCATCTCCTTGATGAAGGCCGGCCGTCGTCACGGCTCTTCGCCGCGCGTTGGGAGCTGTTGGCTGCGCCCGCGCACCGTGCCGTGGCACGGCAGGCGGTGCGCGAGTCACTCGTCCTGCTCAAGAACGACCACCAGCTGCTGCCGCTCAGGTCCCACTCGCGTGTGCTGGTCGCAGGCGACGGCGCCGACAACGTTCAGCAGCAATGCGGCGCGTGGACGATCGACTGGCAGGGAAGGCGGGCGAGTGAGGACATCCGGCCCGCGGAGTCGATCTTTGCGGGCATCCGCGCCGC
>DASPOP010000344.1:0-14545 GCA_035625955.1 Steroidobacteraceae bacterium
ATCTGGTTTACCACCGCCGTGCCGGCCGCCCGCGCAATCGCCTCTCCCATGCGCCGCTCAGGCTCGCTCGGCCCGCCGGCGAGGATCACCCGCATGCGCCGGTCGCGCGCGGCGTGCACGGCGAGCGCCGCGTAGCGCTCCGGCGCCCAGTTGCGCAGCGCGTGGCTCGAGCAGGGACTGATCACGAGCGTCGGCTGCGCATCGGGTATCAGCCGCGCGGCGTAGGCGCGCGCCGCCGCCGGCAGCGGCACGTCCCAGCGCAGCAGGCGCTCGCGGATGCCGAGCGCGGCGGGGAAGCCGAACAGGCTGTCGAGCACGTGCTCGCGCGATTGCGCGGCGATGCGCGCATTGGTGAACAGCCATTGCAGCTCGCGGGCGCGCGGGCGATCGAAACCGAGTCTGATGTCGGCCGGCACCGAGAGCGACAGCAGGCTCGCGCGCAGCGCCAGCTGCATGTGCAGCAGCACGTCGAAACGCCGGCCGCGCAGCTGCGCGCGCAGCGTGTGCCGCGCGCCGAGTCCTGCGCGCTTGTCCACGGTGATAAACTCGACGCCCTCGATGAGGCTCACGAGGCGCGCTTCGGTCCGCCCGACGATCCAGGTCAGCTGCGTCGCCGGCCACGCCTGCTGCAGGGTGCGCACGATCGGCACGACGTGGCAGGTATCCCCGATCGCCGACAGCCTGAGGATGCAGACACTGCGCGGCGGTTCGGCGAGAGGCAGCATGATGGAGTCAGATTCGTGAATGGGCGCTGGGCACTCGGTCCGGAGGTGAAGCGGGGCGCCCTGGCGCGCGGCGCCATGCTATATGACGCCTCGCGCGCGAGCAATTTGAGCGCCGAGTGGTTCTCGCCGCAGTACTGGCAGTCGCGCGGCGACCTCGAGGCGAGCGCGAGCGGGCGCGGCGCCGCCTGGTTCCTGAGCGCCGACGGCAAGCGGTACGTGCTGCGTCACTATCGCCGCGGCGGGCTGGCCGCGCGGCTCTCCACCGACCACTACGCCTACCTCGGCGAGAGCAACACGCGTCCGTTCGCCGAGTGGCAGATGACCTACAGCCTGCATCGCGCGGGATTGCCGGTGCCGGCGCCGATCGCCGCGTGTTACCGGCGCGCCGCCGGCGTCACTTACACCGGCGACCTCATCACCGAGCGCCTCCCGGCCGTCGGCTCGCTCGCCGAGTGCCTGCGCACCGGCGCGCTCTCGATCGTCACCTGGATTTCCATCGGCCGCTGCATCCGCCGCTTCCACGACTTCGGCGTCTGCCACGCCGACCTCAACGCGCACAACATCCTCCTCAGCGACGAGCAGGTCTATCTCATCGACTTCGACCGCAGTCAGCTGCGTGGCGCCGGCCTGTGGCGGGATGCGAACCTGGTGCGGCTGCGCCGCTCGCTCGAGAAGATCGCCTGGGGTCTGCCCCCGGAACGCTTCGGGGAAGCCGACTGGCATGGACTGCTCGACGGCTACCGCCAGTACTCGGGGAGCCCCGGCCCCGAGCTGCCGCCGGCTTAAGCGAAGGCCGACGGCTTGCGCATCCTCTACCTCCTCGCCGTCTATCTCACCGCCCCCGTCATCTCCGTCGTGCTGCTCGCGCGCGGCCTGCGCGATCGCAGCTACTGGCGCAATTTCCGCGAGCGCTGGGGTTTCGGGCCGCGGCGCGCGCCGCACGGCGTGTGGGTGCATGCCGTGTCGGTCGGGGAGGTGCAGGCGTGTGCGCCCCTCGTCACCGCGCTCTACCGGCGCCATCCCGGCCTGCCGCTCACCGTGACGACCTTCACGCCCACCGGCGCCGCGCGTGCCCGGGCGCTGTTCGGTAACGTCGCCGAGGTGCGCTACGTGCCCTACGACCTGCCCGGGGCGGTGCGGCGGTTCCTGAAGCGCGTCGACCCGCAGCTCGCGGTCATCTTCGAGACCGAGCTCTGGCCCAATCTCTACCGCGAGTGCGGACGGCGGCGCGTGCCGCTGGTGCTGGCGAGCGCGCGCATCTCCGAGCGCTCGCTCGGGCGCTACCGGCGGCTCGGCGCGCTGTTCCGCGATGCGCTCTCGCAGGCATCGATCGTCGCCGCCCAGGGCGAGGCCGATGCCGCGCGCTTCCGCGCGCTCGGCGCCGACGCCGCCAGCACCCACGTGACCGGGAATCTCAAGTTCGACTTCGAGTTGCCGCAGGACCTGGCCGAGCGCGGCCGGCGGCTGCGGAAGCACTATGCGCGCGGGCGGCCGCTGTGGGTGGCGGGCAGCACCCACGAAGGCGAGGAAGCGGCCGTGCTCGAGGCGCAGCGCCAGGTGCGCGGCACTCATCCCGATGCCCTGCTGGTGATCGCCCCGCGCCATCCGGCGCGCTTCGCCGAGGTGGCGCAGCTGCTCGGTGAGGCGGGGGTCGCTTTCACGCGCCGCTCGGGCGGCGAGCGGGCCGAGGATGAAGCCTCTGCGGTGCTGCTGCTCGATTCGCTCGGCGAGCTGCTCGAGTTCTACGCGGCGGCGGACGTCGCCTTCGTCGGCGGGAGCCTGGTGCCGGTCGGCGGCCACAACCTGCTCGAGCCTGCCGCGCTCGGAGTGCCGATCCTCACCGGTCCCCACAATTTCAACGGCGCCGACGTGGCGCGCCTGCTCGTCGCGCGTGGTGCCGCGGAGATCGTCCACAACCCCCAGGAGCTTGGCGCGCGCGTGAGCGCGCTGCTCGCGGATCCGGCCGAGCGCGAGCGCATTGGCTCGCAGGGCCGCGCTTCGGTGGCAGGCAGCCGCGGCGCGCTCGAAAGACTGCTCGCGCTGATAGAACCGCTGCTTTAAGGCTTCGGTGTGCTGGGCGCCTGCGCCGGCGGCACGCTGGGCGTCAGCGTCTCCGGCGTCGGTATCGCCGGTGAAGTCGGCGCCGTGGTGGTGAGCCAGTTGTTGACCGAGGTGAGCTCGGGCCGGTCGAGCGTGCCGGCCGCCAGACGCAGAGTGAGCACGCTCACGATGTAGTCGTAGCGCGCCACGGCGTAGTTGGTTTGCGCCTGCACCAGATTGCGGCGCGCATTGAGGAGATCGACCGAGGTGCGCGTGCCGACCTCGTAGCCCGCCTCGGTAGCCTTGAGCGCCGTCTGGTTGGAGGCGAGCGCCTGGCGCAGCGCCTGCACGCGCGAGATGCCGCTGATGACGCCGAGGTAGGCATCGCGCGCCTGGCGCTCGGTGGCGCGCGAGCTCTGCACTACGCCCTCCTTGGCGGCGATCCACAGATACTCGGCCTGCCGCACCTTGGACTGAGTCATGCCGCCGGCGAACAGTGGCACCGTCAGCTGCAGGCCGACCTGGCGGTCGTTGAAATACGTACCGTAGGCGAGGGATTGTTCGGGGAAGCTCTCAGAGGGGATGCCGGCGAGTTTCTCAGAGAGGTCCTGCTTCTGGTAGGAGCGTCCGGCCACGATATCGAGCGTCGGCAGGTGGCCGCCAACCGCGACCCGCACATTGTCGCGGGCGATGTCCGCCGCCAGGCGGCTGGAGACGAGTGTCGGGTTCTGCTCGAGGGAGATGCTGACCCAGCGGCTCTCGTCGGCGGGCTCGGGATTGAGCAGCGGCATCTCGGTGCCGGGCTTGGAGAGCCGGTCGTACTTCTGTCCCGTGATCTCCTGCAGCTGATCCTCCGAGGTCGCGAGCGTGCGCTTGTCGGCGATCACGGTGGCGGCCGCGGTGTCGCGCGCCGCCTTGGCATCCTCGACGTCGGTGATGGCGATGAGGCCGACATCGAAGCGCGTCGTCGCCTGATCGAGCTGCCGGGAGATGGCCTCGAGCGCCGCCTGGTCCGCCTCGAGCGTGTCGTCGGCGGTGAGCACATTGAAGTAGGCTTGGGCGACTCGCAGGATCAGCTGCTGCTCGGCGGCCTGGTAGGTCGCCTCCGCCTGAGCGACCTGGGAACTGGCGGCCTTGAGCGTCATCCAGTTCGACCACGAGAACACGTTTTGCCTGAGGTTGAGACCCCAGGCTCTCGTCGTGGTGTCGGCGCTCACGGAGTCGGGGACGATCCCGTTCCCGAAGAAAAACGGCTGGGTGCCAACGTTGTTGTCGCGGGTCACGCTGGCGGTGCCGTTCAGCTGCGGCAGCAGCGCCGACCACGCCTGCGGGCGCGACTCGCGCGCCGCCAGCCGGTTGGCGTCCGCCTGGCGGATCACCGGATCGTTCTTGACGGCGTCCTCGAACACGCCGACCAGGTCCTTGGGCTGCGCGCTGCCGGCGAAGCCGGCGAGCAGGCAGGCGAGAGTCACGGCGCGCTTCACGGCGATTCCCTTCGACACGGCTTCAGAAGCTGAAGCGCGCCGGCCGCGGCGCGTTCACCAGCGGATCGATGACGGTCTCGAACAGGCTGTCGGTCGCCCAGGCGGTCTCGCTGATCCGGCGGACGAGACGCGCCTCCATCACCGGCGCTTCGCCCACGGCCACGAACAGGCGGCCGCCGACCGCGAGCTGGCGCTCGAAGCGCGGGTCGTAGATGGGCAGCGAGCCGGTGACGGCGATGACGTCGTAGCGCTCGCCGGTGTCGGCGTTGAGCGCGTCGGCGTTGACGATCTCGACGTCGCTCATGCCGAAGGCGGCGAGGTTGCGCGCCGCCAGATCGGCGAGCGCCGCATAGACCTCGAGCGAGCGCACCCGGGCGCCCGCGGCGCGCAGGCACGCGGTCACGAATCCCGAGCCTGCCCCCACCTCGAGCGCGCGCATCCCCGGTCCGGGCTCGAGCGCCTGCAGCAGCCGGCCCACGACGCTCGGCCGCAGCATGTGCTGCCCCTCGGGCAGCGGCACCTCGGCGTCCGCGTAGGCGCGGAAGCGCTGCGCTGGCGGCACGAAGGACTCGCGCGGCACCTGGCGCAGTATTCCGAGCACGCGCGCATCGAGCACGTCCCAGGCACGCACCTGTTGTTCGATCATCTGCTCGCGTGCATCGGCCGGCTGCATCACTTGTGACTCCGCGACTTCACTTAACGCTGAGCTCGGAAAGGCCGCAGAAGTTAAGGGTTTTTTCCCGCGGTGCCAAGCGGGGATGCGACGAGATATGGTGAAATCCCGACGGGGCGTGGTGCCTAGGCGTTATGCTTGAGGGAGCCCACGACCGCAGGCACGAGAAGTCAAATCAGAGTGCCTGGCGGGCGTGTGCCCAACCCAAGCGGAAGGGCTTGAGAAGTATAAATAGATGTCGATCCTCGGGCTGTTGTGCCTCCTCTGTGCGCTCATCGCAGCTCTGTTCCTGGTGCTCTACGGGTTGCAGCGCCGCGACCTGAAGAGTGTCGAGCAGCTCTCCCAGCAGCTGCAGCGGATTGCCATTGGCGGACGGCTGCCGGGACGGGTCGAAGTCGACAGCGACAAGCCTGAGGTCGCCGCCCTGGTCACCGCCGTCAATCACCTCCTTACCCGCTCCGGACCCGGCGAGCCCGACGTCGCGCAGGCGCCACGGCTGTTCGCCGACCTCGGCGAACGCATCCACGAGGCCGTACTGGTGCACCGCGAGGTGATCCTCTACGCCAACCGCCAGTTCGCCAGCTTCGTCGGCGTCGACCGGGTCGAGCTGATCGGCCGGCGGCTCGGGGATCTGGTGCCCCCGGAGTACTCCGAGCTCGTCAGCGAGAACATCCGCCGCCGGCTCGCGGGGGAATCGGCCGCGGAGCGCTACGAGATCGACATGGTGGGGCTGCAGGGCCAGATGAGCCGCCTCGAGATCGCCTCCACGGTCGTCGACTATGACAAGGGCAACGCGCTCCTCATCACCGGGGTGGAGATCATCCCGACGCAGACGACCCCCGCGCTGCGCCTGCCGGGCGAGGGCACGCCCACTCCGCAGCAGCTGGCGCTCGACTCGCTGGCCGAGGCCATCATCGCCACCGACGAGCGCGGCCGCATCACTTTCATGAACCCGGCCGCCGAGCGGCTCACCGGGAGCGACGCGGCGCAGGCCACGGGCAAGCTGCTCGAGGAGATCATCAGCCTGGTCGACGAATCCGACCGGCGGCTGCTGGCCGACCCGGTGCACCAGGCGCTGGTGAGCGGGGCGCCGGTGACCCTCGGCCGGCGCGCGCTGCTGCTGTCGCGCAGCAACGGCGGCGAGCGCTCGATCGAGCTGTCGGCATCGCCGGTGCGCAACGAAGCCAAGGAAGTGGTCGGCGCGGCGCTGCTGCTGCACGACGTCACCGAGCTGCGCGGACTCGCGCGGCAGATGTCCTACCAGGCGACCCACGATGCGCTCACGGGACTCGTCAACCGCCGCGAGTTCGAGCGGCGCCTCGAGGAGGGCATCGACAGCGGCCACCGCGGCGACGGCCAGCACGTGCTCTGCTATCTCGACCTCGACCGCTTCAAGCTGGTCAACGACACCAGCGGCCACCTGGCGGGCGACAGCATGCTGCGCGAGGTGGCGAAGCTGCTGCGCGATGCGGTGCGCGACAGCGATACGGTCGCCCGCCTCGGTGGCGATGAGTTCGGGATGCTCCTCATCGGCTGCCCGCTCGAGAAGGCGCGGCAGATCGCCGACGACGTATGCCGCTCGGTCGGCGACTACCGCTTCGTGTGGAAGGACCGCATCTTCAACATCGGCGTGTCGATCGGGCTGGTCGAGATCTCGCGCGAGAGCGGCACGCTCGAGGAGCTGATGGCCGCGGCCGATACCGCCTGCTACGTCGCCAAGAAGCAGGGCAGCGGCCGGGTCGCGGTCTACTCGGCGCGCGACGAAGCCCTGGCGCGCCACAGCGGCGAGATCCAGTGGCTGCAGCGGCTGCAGGGCGCGCTCAAGGAGAATCGCTTCCAGCTGTATCACCAGGTCATCGTGCCGACCCAAGGCACCGACGGCGGGCCGGCGATGGAGGTGCTGATCCGCCTGCGCGACGAGAACGGCCAGGAGCTGCCGCCGGCGGAGTTCATGCGTGCTGCCGAGCGCTACCGGCTCATGGGACTCGTGGACCGCTGGGTGGTGCAGACGACGCTCGCGGCGCTCGGCCGCGGCGCCCTGGTGCTGCAGCCCGACCGCAGCGTCGCGATCAACATCTCCGGCCAGACGCTCGGCGACGTGCAGTTCCTCGAGTTCGTGGTCGAATGCCTCGACAGCACCGGGGTTTCGCCCGCGCAGATCTGCTTCGAGATCACCGAGAGCGCCGTGGTCGCCAATCTCGAGCACGCGCGGCGCTTCATCGGCGTGCTGCACGGCATGGGGTGTCAGTTCGCGCTCGACGACTTCGGCTCGGGCGTCGGCTCCTTCTCCAATCTCAAGAACCTGCCGCTCGACTACCTCAAGATCGACGGCTCTTTCATCCGCAATCTCGCCCGCGACACGGTCAATCAGGCGATGGTGACCGCGATGATCAAGCTGGCGCGCACCCTCAACTTCAAGGTGATCGCCGAGCAGGTCGAGGACAGTGCCGCGGTCGAGGCGGCGCGGCGCATGGGGGTCGACTACCTGCAGGGCTATGCCATCGGCAAGCCCCAGCCGCTGCAGTTCGCCGTGGCGGCGTAGGATCCCGGCCGACGCGACTCCGGCAGCTATCCCGCTATGGAGAAGCTCGCGGGCGCTGCGTTGTCGTTCCAACGCGCCATCATCCCCTCGTAGGCCAGTTCGATCTGCCGGGTGGTGCGCGCCGTGTCGAACAAGGGAAGCCGTGCCGGGTCGCGAGTGAGGCGCTCACGGCAGGATTGCAGCCGCTCACGGTCCCTGGCCAGGGCGAGCGCCAGCGACTCGTACTCGTCCAGACTGTTGGTGATCAGTTCGGGAAGGCCCACGGCGCGCAGCAGGCTGGCGGCGACGCGGCCCGCGAATGTCCTGCCACGGCAAGTGACGAGCGGCAGCCCGGCCCACAGCGCGTCACTGGCGGTGGTATGCGCGTTATACGGCAGCGAATCCAGGAACAGATCGCCGAGCGCCAGGCGCGAGAGGTGCGCCGAAATCTCGATCGGTCGGGCGAAGACCAGCCGGCTGGGATCGACGCCGGCCCGAGCAGTTTCACTGCGCAGATTGGCAGCGAACAGAGCGTTGCTTTCCAGAATCCACAGCACGCTCGACGGTACTTTCCTCAGCAGCCGCAGCCACAGCGCGAACATCTCCGGCGTGATCTTGTAGGAATTGTTGAAGTGGCAGAAGACGAAATCCGTCTCCTTCAGGCCGTGCGCCGCGCGGGAGGTAGCAGCGGGCCGGGGCCGCATGCCGTCGTTGATCTGATAGCAGCCCGGCAGGCGCAGCACTTTCTCGCTGTAGAACTGCTCTTCGCCGCCGGGGATCACCTCGGCATCGGCGAGGATGTAGTCGATGTAGTCCGCCCCCAGGGTTCCGGGATAGCCCAGATAATTGACCTGGACGCGTGCGGGCCGCAGCGCGAAAACGCCCATGCGCGGGGCGCCGAAATAGCCGTTCAGGTTCACCAGGATGTCGATGTCGTTTTCCGCAACCAGGCATGCCGCCTCGCGGTCGGAGAGTGCCTTGATCGGCACGAATCTCTCGAAGGCATCGATGACGCGTCGACGCATGGGACTGCCGTCCTCGGGGCTGTTATCGAAGCCGGTCACCTCGAACCGGGAGCGGTCGTGATGCTCGAACATGCCGGCCGCCAGATGCATGGTCGCCTGGGCACGGAAGTCGCTGCAGACATAGCCGAGACGGAGCCTGCCCGGCCGGCGGCGTTGCGCGGGTGGAAAAGACGACGGCGGATATTTGTATTGGGTGTAGATCCTGGCGGCGGCCAGAAGATCGGCGGGCGAGGATGAAAGCCCCTGATACACATAAGGGTTGACCACGCGCTGGCCCGCGCGTACGCCCTGATTCAACCGGGCCAGCTCCCCGGGCAGATCACGCCAATCCGCGGCAAGCATCTTCATGTGCAGCAGATCACCCCGCGCAAAGGGATGGTTCGGCTGCCTCGCCACCGCCCGTTCCTGGTCGGCTATCGCGCCCGCCAGGTCCTGCCGGTAATTTCTGAGGCAATGGGCGTGGCCGATCAGCGCTTCCACCATGTCGGGCTGGATCGCCAGTGCGCGCTCGTAGCACCGCAGCTCCTCGTCGGCCTGTCCCATTGCCCCGAGCAGGGTGGCGCGGTTGACCCAGGCTCCGGCATGGTCGGGTTTCTCCTGTAGCACGCGCTCGAATTCGGCCAGCGCATCGCTTACGCGTCCCAGGGTCTTCAGCGCGAGGCCGCGGGAGTTGCGCGCCTCTGCGTCGGGCCGCAGGCGCAGTACGCGCTCGAAGGACTGCAGCGCCTCCTCGGCCCGATTGAGTGCCAGCAGGGCCGTGCCGCGGTTCATCCAGGCATCTGCAGAGCGTGGATCGAGTGAGACGGCGCGATCCAGATCGGCAAGTGCCTCCTGGTGGCGATGAGCTCTGAACATCAGCGCGCCGCGGTCACTCCAGGCGCGGCTGTCGTTGGGACGGAGACTTACCACCTGCTCGAGCGCCTCCAGCGCCTCTGCATACCGGCCCAGGCGCTCGAGCGCGATGCCGTAGTTGGCCAGCGTATCCGGAGCTTTCGGCTGCGCACGCAGCGCGCGCTGGATGTACGGCAGGGCCTCGGCGGCACGGCCCTGCTGGAGCCGCAACACGCCCATCAGGTGCAATGCGGGGTAGGAATTCTGATCCGCCTCGAGCGACTTGAGGTAAAGGACCTCGGCATCGGCCAGTCGTCCTGCCTGATGTAGCGTCAGCCCGTCTTCAATCCATGCCGCTGGAGTGGGGCGCGTCATTCTCCGGCCGATGAGGAGAAAAGGCCTGCAGCTGGGAGCGTGCCCGCGCCCTTGCGCCTACAGCAGCGGCACCAGCAGCAGCGCCACGATATTGATGATCTTGATCAGGGGATTGATCGCGGGTCCGGCGGTGTCCTTGTAGGGATCGCCGACCGTGTCGCCGGTGACCGCGGCCTTGTGCGCATCCGAGCCCTTGCCGCCGAAGTGGCCTTCCTCGATGTACTTCTTGGCGTTGTCCCAGGCGCCGCCGCCGGTCGTCATGGAGATGGCGACGAACAGTCCGGTGACGATGGTGCCGATCAGCAGGCCGCCGAGCGCACGCACGCCGGCGCCGCTGCCCATCAGGGTGTTGGTCACCAGCACCAGCACGATCGGCACCAGGATCGGCAGCAGCGAGGGCACGATCATCTCGCGGATGGCGGCCTTGGTGAGCAGGTCGACCGCACGCGAATAGTCGGGCTTCTCGGTACCGGACATGATGCCCTTGATCTCGCGGAACTGCCGCCGCACCTCGGTGACCACCGCGCCGGCGGCGCGGCCCACGGCCTCCATGGCCATGGCACCGAAAAGATAGGGCACCATGCCGCCGATGAAGAGGCCGATGATCACCGCCGGGTCGGACAGCGAGAAAGTGACGGATTTTCCGACCGCCTCGAGGTTGCGGGTGTAGTCGGCGAACAGCACCAGCGCGGCGAGTCCCGCCGAGCCGATCGCGTAGCCCTTGGTCACCGCCTTGGTGGTGTTGCCGACCGCGTCGAGCGGGTCGGTGATGTTACGCACTTCCTTCGGCAGGCCGGCCATCTCGGCGATGCCGCCGGCGTTGTCGGTGATCGGGCCGTAGGCATCGAGTGCCACGATCATGCCGGTCATCGACAGCATGGCGGTCGCGGCGATCGCGATGCCGTACAGGCCGCTCAGCGTATACGCGCCCCAGATCGCCAGGCACACCGCCACCACCGGCAGCGCGGTCGCCTTCATCGACACGCCGAGGCCCGCGATGATGTTGGTGGCGTGGCCGGTCTGCGAGGCGGCCGCCACCTTGCGCACCGGGCTGTACTCGGTGGCGGTGTAGTACTCGGTGATCATGATCATTGCCGCCGTCAGCCCCAGGCCGATGAGCGTGCAGCCGAAGAGCCCGACGGCGTGCGCCGGCATGATCTGCTGGGTGATGAAATAGAACGCCACGGCCGATACCACCGCCGAGACGATCACGCCCTTGTAGAGCGCGTTCATGATCTTGCCGCCCTCGCGGGTCGAGACGAAGAATGTCCCGATGATCGAGGAGACGATCGAGGCGGAGCCGAGAGCCAGCGGGTAGATCACCGCGGCGTAAGCGGCGTCCGCCCCGCGGCGCGCGAACAGCAGCCCGCCGAGGAGCATGGTGGCGACGATGGTCACCGCGTAGGTCTCGAAGAGGTCGGCGGCCATGCCGGCGCAGTCGCCGACGTTGTCGCCGACGTTGTCGGCGATCACCGCCGGGTTGCGCGGGTCGTCCTCGGGGATGCCGGCCTCGACCTTGCCGACCAGGTCGGCGCCGACGTCGGCGCCCTTGGTGAAGATGCCGCCGCCCAGGCGCGCGAAGATCGAGATGAGCGAGCCGCCGAAGGCGAGCCCCACCAGCGCGTGCAGCGCCCCCTCCGCGCCCAGCGAGGTGAACTGCCGCAGCATCAGGTAGTAGCCGGCGACGCCGAGCAGGGCGAGGCCCACGACCAGCATGCCGGTGATGGCGCCGCCGCGGAAGGCGACGGTGAGCGCGGCATTGAGCCCGCTGGTGGCGGCCTGCGCGGTGCGCACGTTGGCGCGCACCGAGATGTTCATGCCGATGTAGCCGGTGAGCCCGGAGAGCAGGGCACCGACGGCGAAGCCGCCGGCGGTCGCCCAGCCGAGCGGGGAGAAGCCGATGACGACCAACAGCACCAGGCCGACGACGAGGATGGTGCTGTACTGGCGGTTGAGGTACGCCTGGGCGCCGGACTGGATGGCCGCGGCGATCTCCTGCATGCGCGCATTGCCCGCCGGCAGGCGCAGGATCGCCGCCATCGAGAACGCGCCATAGAGTACGGCGAGCACGCCGGCGCCAATCGCGAGCCACAGCCACATGCTGAGATCCATCGAGAAACCTCCCCCAAAAAGGCCGCGAACTATAGCACGGCGAGGCGCGGCCACGGCCCTGGCCACGCCTGGCGCCGCAGTGCAGCAAGTCAGACTTTGAACTCGTCCTTGAGCTTGCGCTTCACCGCCACGCCGCGGATGTGCGCGTAGTCGGGCAGGCCGTTGCGGTAGGGGGGATAGGCTTCGCCGGCTATCAGCGGCTCGAGATAGCGCCGGCAGGCCTCGCTGATGCCGAAGCCGTCTGCGCGCAGGTACTCGGGCGGCAGCTTCTTCTCCTTGTTGGCGACATCGGCGAGCGGCACGTGCCCGATGACCCAGCGGTAGGGCCTGGAGGACTTGCGCACGATGGTCGGCATCACCGCGTTGACGCCCTTCACGGCGAGCTCGACCGCGGCCTTGCCGACCGCATAGGCCTGCTCGACGTCGACCTTGGACGCACTGTGGCGCGCCGAGCGCTGCAGGTAATCGGCGACCGCCCAGTGATACTTGTAGCCGTGAGCCTCGCGCACCATGTTGGCGACCACCGGGCCCACGCCGCCGAGCTGGGTGTGGCCGAAGGCATCGCGGGTGCCCGCGTCGGCGAGGAACTTGCCATCCTCGTAGGCGGCGCCCTCGGATACCACGATCACGCAGTAGCCGTAGTCGGTCACCGATTGCTTGACGCGGTCGAGGAAGCGCCGCCCGTCGAACGGCACCTCGGGGAAGAGGATGACGTGCGGTGGCTCGTCGAGGCCGCGCCCGGCGAGCCCGCCGGCGGCGGCGATCCAGCCGGCATGGCGCCCCATCACCTCGAAGACGAACACCTTGGTCGAGGTGCGCGCCATGGACGCCACATCGAGCGCCGCCTCGCGCGTCGAGACCGCGACATACTTGGCGACCGAGCCGAAGCCCGGGCAGCAGTCGGTGTGGGGCAGATCGTTGTCGACCGTCTTCGGCACGCCGACGCAGGTGATCGGATAGCCGAGCGAGGCGCCGAGCTGCGACACCTTGAGCGCGGTGTCCATCGAGTCGTTGCCGCCGTTGTAAAAGAAGTAGCCGATGTCATGCGCCCGGAACACGTCGATCAGGCGCTGGTACTCGGCGCGGTTCTGCTCGAGGCTCTTGAGCTTGAAGCGCGCCGAGCCGAAGGCGCCGGCCGGCGTGTGCCTGAGCGCGCGGATGGTCGCGGCGCTCTCGCGCGAGACGTCGATCAGATCCTCGGTGAGCGCGCCGACGATGCCGTCGCGCCCGGCGTACACCTTGCCGATGTGCTTCGAGCGCATGGCCGTCTCGATGACGCCGGCAGCCGAGGCGTTGATGACGGCGGAGACTCCGCCGGACTGGGCGTAGAAGGCATTGCTGCGGATGGTCTTTTTCATGGTGTTGCAAGAATAGCGCACGGCGGCGCGCGTCGGGCGGGGCGTTTGACCTGGCGTCGGGCGCTCGGTAACGTGGCGCACCTTTGTGCTGCCAGCGCAGCGTTCTCGCACTGAATAAAACATGCGCATCGTCCTGTTGGGGGCTCCGGGGTCCGGCAAGGGCACGCAGGCACAACGCCTGGCGGAGCGGAGCGGTATTCCGCAGATCTCGACCGGCGACCTGCTGCGCGCCGCCGTGGCGCGCGGCACCGAGCTCGGTCTCATGGCCAGGGCGGCCATGACCGAGGGGCGGCTGGTCGATGACGCGCTCGTGCTCGGCATGATCCGCGAGCGCCTCGCCGAGGCCGACACCCGCGCCGGCTTCATCCTCGACGGCTTTCCGCGCAACCTGGTGCAGGCCGCGGCTCTCGACGGCGTGCTGGCGGAGCTCAAGCAGCCGCTCGATGCGGTGGTGCAGCTCGAGGTCGACCCGGCCGAGCTGGTGCGACGCATTTCCGGGCGGCGCAGCTGTGCCGACTGCGGCCGCGTCTTCAACGTGCTCACCTCGCCGCCGCCGACCGGCGCGGCGGCCGTGTGTCCCAAGACCGGTGCGCCGCACCGCCTCATGCAGCGCCCGGACGACAACGAGGCGACCGTGGTCGAGCGGCTGCGGGTGTACGAAGAGAAAACTCGGCCGCTGATCGCCTTCTATCAGTCGCGCGGTCTGCTGCGCGTCATCGATGCGAAGGGCGAGCTCGATGCGGTGACGCGGCGGCTCGCCGCGGCGCTCGCGGCGCCGGCTGCGCCGCGCACTCGCAGCAGCGTCGCACGCAGCGCGGCGCGGGGCAAACCCTCACGCGCCGCCAAGAGCCGCCCGCGCGCTGCGCGCGCCACCACGCGCCGCGCCAAAGTATCGCGCAAGAAGACGCCGGCACGCCCGGCCCGCAAGACGGCGCGCCGGGGCGCGACGCCGAAACGCCGCGCCGCGCGCCGCCGCGGCCGACGCTAGCAGCTAACTCTAGCGCAGCCGGCAAAAACCCCGCTTTTTGCCGGCGGCCGACGGAGTAATGTCCGCCGAAATCGCCGCAGGCGATTTTGGCCAATCAACTAGCGGCGCGTACGGCGGCGCGCGGCGCGGCGTTTCGGCGTCGCGCCCCGGCGCGCCGCCTTGCGGGCCGGGCGTGCCGGCGTCTTCTTGCGCGCTGCTTTGACGCGGCGTGTCGTGGCGCGCGCACCGCGCGCGCGGCTCTTGGCGGCGCGTGCCGGTTTGCCGCGCGCGGTGCTGCGAGCAGCGCTCTGGCGGGGGCGCGGCGCAGCCGGCGCCGCGAGCGCCGCGGCGAGCCGCCGCGTCACCGCATCGAGCTCGCCCTTCGCATCGATGACGCGCAGCAGACCGCGCGACTGATAGAAGGCGATCAGCGG
>DASPOP010000345.1:0-4957 GCA_035625955.1 Steroidobacteraceae bacterium
GACGTCCTGATGGGCCAGTATCAGCAGCTCACGACTGGCAAACTGCCGGCTCTGTCGCACAATCTCCCGAAAAATCTCGTTACACACCGTCTCCGGAGTGCGGATGAAGCCGCGCCCCTCGCAGCTTGGACAGGGCTCGCAAAGCAGGTGTTCCAGGCTCTCGCGGGTGCGTTTGCGGGTCATCTCCACGAGTCCGAGCGGCGAGAGGCTGACGATGTGCGTCTGGGCACGGTCGCCGGCGAGTACCCGCTCGAGCGCGGCGAGCACCGCGCGCCGGTGCGGCTCATCGCGCATGTCGATGAAGTCGATGATGATGATGCCGCCGAGGTTGCGCAGCCGCAGCTGCCGCGCGATGGTCACCGCCGCCTCGAGGTTGGTGCGGAAGATCGTCTTCTCGAGATTGCGGTGACCGACGTAGGCGCCGGTGTTGACGTCGATGGTCGTCATCGACTCGGTCTGATCGAATACCAGGTGCCCGCCGGACTTGAGCGGCACCTTGCGATCGAGCGCGCGGGTGATCTCCTCCTCGACGCCGTTCAGGTCGAAGATCGGCCGGGGGCCCGCGTACAGCTCGATCGCGGGAACCGCGCCCGGCACGAAGGCGGCGGCGAACCCGAGCATCGCCGCCTGCTCGCGCGGTGAATCGACCAGCACGCGGCTGACGCCGCGCGAGAGCTCATCGCGCAGCACCCGCAGGGACAGCGGCAGGTCCTCGTGCACCACCGAGCCCGGCTCCGCCTCGGCGGCGCGCGAGCGCACGTGCTCCCAGAGGCGCGCCAGATAGGCCATGTCCTCACTCAGGCTCTCGGGGCTAGCTCCCTGGGCGGCGGTACGCACGATGTAGCCGCCCGCGACTTCCGCGCCGATGAGGGCCGCGAGGGCGCCCTTCAACCGCGTCCGCTCGACCTCGTCCTCGATGCGCGATGAGACGCCGACGCCGAGACCTCGCGGCAGATACACCAGGTAGCGCGAGGGCAGCGCGATGAAGGTCGTGAGGCGCGCGCCCTTGGTGCCGATCGGGTCCTTGATGACCTGCACCAGGATGTCGTCGCCGGGATTCACCAGGCGGCGGATGTCCTCGGCGGGCGGCAGCCCTACCGCGACCGCGCTCGCCATGGTGTCATCGGAGCCCGCGCGCGCGATGTCGGCGGCGTGCAGGAACGCGGTGCGCTCGAGCCCGATTTCGACGAAGGCGGCCTGCATGCCCGGCAGCACACGTGATACGCGCCCCTTGTAGAGATTGCTCACCAGGCCCCGCCGGCTGGTGCGCTCGACATGGATCTCCTGCACCACGCCGTTCTCGAGGATCGCGGCGCGGGTCTCGCGCGGAGCGACGTTGACGAGAATCTCGATGCTCACGCCGGAGCCCGTCCTGAAGGAATCGAGCCATCGTGCGGCCAGAACGCGAGACCCGCAGCGGCGAGCAGCTGCCCGGTCTCGTACAGCGGCAGTCCCATCACCCCGGAGAAGCTGCCGCTCAGGTGCTCGATGAAGAGCGCCCCGCGCCCCTGAATCGCGTAGCCGCCGGCCTTGTCACGCGGCTCGCCGCTCTCCCAGTACGCGGCGCACTCCTGCGGCGTCACCGCCCGCATCCGCACCTCGCTCGCGCTCAGGCGGAAGGTGACGCCGGAGGCGGTCGCGAGCGCCACCGCGGTCAACACCTGGTGGGTACGCCCCGAGAGCCGCCCGAGCATGGCGAGACCCTCTGCCCGGTCATTCGGCTTGGCGAGAATCAGCCCGTCGATTACCACGGTGGTGTCCGCCGCCAGCACCGGGAGCCCGGTGGCACGCGCGCGCACCGCGCGCGCCTTGGCGCACGCCATGCGCACCACGTAGTCGGCGGGCGTCTCGCCTTCGCGCACCGTCTCGTCGATGTCGGCGGCGCTCACCAGGTGCGCGACGCCGATCTGCCGGAGGAGCTCCCGGCGCCGTGGTGACTCCGAGGCGAGGGTGAGGAGCGGCGCGGCGGACGGCATGCGCTAGTCCCGGTGATACGGATGGCCGGCGAGCAGACTGTGGGCACGGTAGAGCTGCTCGACGAGCAGCACGCGCACCAGGGCGTGCGGCAGCGTGAGGCGCGATAGCGACCAGCGCAGCTTGCTGCGCGTGAGCACTTCGGGCGCGAGCCCATCGGGGCCGCCGATCACGAATGCCAGGTCCTCACCTTCCTGCATGCGGGACTTGAGCCATGCGGCGAGCTCGCGTGTCGAGAGCTCGGTGCCACGCTCATCGAGCGCGATCACATAGTCCTCGCGCCGCAACGCCGCCAGCACGCGCTCGCACTCGCGCGCGATGGCCCGCGCGGGCGACTCACCGGCGCTGCGCGGGCCGGCTGCGATCTCCGTGATCGACAGAGGCAGCCGCGAGCCTAACCGCGTTATGTAATCTTCGCACGCGTCGCGCACCCAGCCGGGAGGGCGCGTGCCCACGGCGATCAGCCGCACGCGCATGGGCAGGGTTCAGGTCGAGGCTTGCCGGCTGCGGGAGGCGGTGATCTTGAGCGCCGGTGCGGTGAGCGCGAGGGCCTCTCCCCCGCCTTCCCAGAGCCGTTCGAGGCCATAGAATTCGCGGACCCGCGGCAGCATCACGTGAACGATAAGGTCCTGGAGATCGACCAGCACCCACTCGGCGTCGCGCGCCCCCTCGGTGCCGAGGGGCCTGAAGCCCACCGCCTTGGCCTTCTCCACCACCCGCTCGGCGATCGAGCGCACGTGGCGGTCGGAATTGCCGGATGCGATGACCATCGTATCGGCAATGTCGGTCAGCCCTCGTACATCCAGAACCCTCACGTTTACAGCCTTCATGTCATCGAGCGCAGTCGTCACGGCTTCCCTGAGGGGCGATACGCGCTCCGCAGCGGGGCGCAGGCTTGTACGAGTGGTCATGTGCTTAAGTGGTGTCTCCTGGTGGCCTGGGGTCTCCTCGACCTTGCTGTGCAGCATAGCACCTCGTGTCGAGAATGATCTGCCGTACTGCATCGGGAACGAGATAGCGGGGATCGCGGCCGGCGACCAGAGCCGCGCGCAGCTCGGTGGAGGAGATCTCGAGCTGAGTCACCGCACGCACGTGAAGGCAACCCGCCGGCCGCTCGTGCAGCTCACGGATGGTGCCGGTGCCGTGATCGACCATGAGCTCCCCGAGCGGTCCCCTGGTCGGGGCCTTCCACCCGGGCCGGTGGGCCACGACGATGTGGGCGAGCTCGAGGAGCTCGCGCCAGCGATGCCAGCTCGGCAGGCCGAGGAAGGCGTCCATGCCGAGCAGCAGGCACAGCGAGCGCTGCGGGTACTCGCGGCGCAGCTCGCCGAGTGTATCCACCGAGTAAGAAAGGCCCGAACGGCGTACCTCGCGGTCGTCGACCACGAAGCCCGACTGGTCCGCGACCGCGGCCCGTACCATCTGCAGCCGCAGCTCCGCGGTCGCGTACAGGTGGTCACGATGCGGCGGGCTGCCGGTCGGCAGAAAGCGCACCTCGGCGAGAGTGAGCTCCTGCCACAGCTCGAACGCGGTACGCAGGTGTCCGCAGTGGATCGGATCGAAGCTGCCGCCGAAGAGGCCGATGGGCCGCAGCCCCAAGCCGGGCCTGCTGCTAGCCACAGAGAGCCTTGGTGAGAAGCGCGAGCTCGTCCCAGGCATTGCCGGCGAGACGGCCCTTGATCACGCGGTCGGCCCGGGCGGCGCGGGCCGTGAGATCGGTGAAAGCCATGTGCGGCGCGCGCCGGCGCGCCTGCTCGAGAGCCGCGCTCTGCCGTTGCCAGCCGCGCTGGCTGCCGCCCGCCCCGGTGAGCGCGGCCCACGCATCGTGCAGTGCCTTGGTGAGCGCCCACAGGACGAGCGTCGGCTCGGTGCCCTCGGCGCGCAGTCCCGCGAGCACCCGCAGCGCGCGCGCCGCGGCGCCGCTCAGTACGGCCTCGGAGAGCTGAAACACGTCGAAGCGCGCGCTGTCGGCGACGCTCGCCAGCACCTTCTCGGGTGTCACCCGGGCGCCGTCCGCGAGCAGCGCGAGCTTGGCCAACTCCTGGTGCGCCGCGAGCAGGTTCCCCTCGGTGCGCTCGGCGAGGAGCTCGAGCGCCTCATCGGTCGCCTCGAGCCCGCACTTGCGGGCGCGCCCGCGGAGCCAGCCGACGAGGCGCGCCGCATCGACCGGCCAGACCTGCACCCAGCCACCGTGCGCCTCGAGCGCGCGCACCCAGTCCGCGCCCTGCGCCTCGCGATCGAGCCGCGGCGTGAGGATGAGAATGAGCGTGTCGCGATCGCCGGCCTCGAGAATCTCGATGAGCGCCGCGTTGCCGGCGGCGCCGGGGCGGGCCGACATGCGGATCTCAAAGAGGCGCCGTGCGCCGAAGAGCGAGAGATTGCGCGCCGAGCCGCGCACCTCCTCCCAATCGCCGGCGCGCTCGGCCACATGCACTTCCCGCTCGGTGAAGGCCGCGGCCCGCGCGCGGGCACGGATCGCATCCGCCGCCTCGCCGGCGAGCAGCGGCTCATCGCCCGAGACGAGATAGGCGGGCAGCAGTTGCTCGCGCAGGTGGTTTGCGAGTGAGTCGGAGGTGAGCTTCAAATGCAATCCGCGCAGCCTGCCACGGACGCATTATCAACTATTGGCGGCCGGGCGGTGAGAACCTCAGAACTGCCACTCGATCCCCCCGAACAGCCCGCGCCGCGGCCCCCATTGCGGCGCGAAGACTCCTACGCCCGTGCCGCTGCGGATCTCGTAAGACTTGTCGAACGCGTTGATGACATCGAGACGCGCCGTGAGCGGACCTTTGGTTCCGATATCGAAGGCGTGCGACAGTCCCAGATTCGCCTGCAGGTAGCTCGGCAGGTGATCGTCGTTAGGATGGACGATGCTCTGGCGCAGCCCGGTACCGAAGAGGAAGTCGCCGCTGAAACGCATCCCCCGCCACAGGTAGGACATCCCTCCCGATGCCGCCACACGCCCCTCGTGGTCGAGGTGAAT
>DASPOP010000346.1:0-2774 GCA_035625955.1 Steroidobacteraceae bacterium
CGCGCCCCGCCGAGATGCCGCGGAAAGTCTCCTCGGTGCGGGCGTGGGGCGCCTGGTGCTCGACCAGGGCGTAGGTGTCCTGCACCTGCTGGCGGTCGCCGAGCGTGGCCGCCGAGAGGGAGAGGGTGGAGCGCTCGCCGGCGAGCCGCACGGAAAGCGTCGAACGGGCAGCGGCGGCGCCGCTGCCGAGCGCGTGCAGGCGGTAGCTCGCCTCCTGGTCCAGCGTGGCGGCGAGCGTGTCGAAGAGGATCGCGCGGGGACTGAGCTCCTGCAGCCGGTAGTGATCGAGAGCCGCGCCGCGCCCGATGTCCGCGCTGACGGCGCTCGTGACGAAGCTCGCGGCGGCACCGGCACTCACGTGGCGCTCGACGAGCACGAGCCGCCCGAGCGGCGCCAGCCGCAGCTCGAGGCGCGGGTAGGAGGCGCCGAGCTGCCCCTCGGCGCTCGCGATGAAGACGAGCTCGAGGTGTGCGGCCTCATGCCCGGCTCCGACGTCGATGGCCGCACCGTCGGTCGCGAACGCCTCGTTGAGGAGCGCGAAGCGCTGGTCGGCGCCGAGCTCGCGGCGGGGCACGAGGGCCGTGGGCGGGGTGTCCCGATCGTCCGCGCGGGCGGCGAGGGTCGCGACGCGCGCCGGACTCGCACTCGGCGCGTCGGAAAGAGCAGGGGCGAACACGCCGTCGACGAACACGTAGCGCGCGAAGCCCGCGAGCCTCTCCGGGAGAGCCGCCGCGAAGGCGGCTCCCACCCCGTCCGCCGGGGGCGTGAGGGCGGCAGGGGTGAAGCTCGCCCGCTCGAGCGAACGCAGGTTCGCGTACTTCCAGTTCTCATCGCGCGAGCCTGGCAGCCCCGTCAGCGCCAGTGCCTCCATGGCCGCGCGCCGGCGTGCGGCACCCGGCAGATGCGCCGACAGGGCGCGCACGGCGGCCGCGTGCTGCTCGGCGATACGGGCGGTGAGGGGAGTGCTCATGGTGAGCCTCAGGCCGCCTCGCCGCTCACCCAATCGTAGCCGCGGCGCTCGAGCTCGAGGGCGAGTGTGCGATCGCCGCTGCGCGCGATGCGGCCGCGCACCAGCACGTGCACCACGTCGGGCACGACATACTCGAGCAGCCGCTGGTAGTGCGTCACCACCAGCGCCGCGCGCTCGGGCGAGCGCAGCGAGTTGACTCCCGCCGCCACGATCTTGAGGGCGTCGATATCGAGCCCGGAATCGGTCTCATCGAGGATCGCGAGCTTCGGCTCCAGCACCAGCATCTGCAGGATCTCGTTGCGCTTCTTCTCGCCGCCCGAGAAGCCCTCGTTCACGCCGCGCGAGAGGAAGCTGTCCTCCATCTGCATGAGCTTCATCTTCTCGCGCACCATGCCTAAGAACTCGAAGGCGTCGACCTCCGGCAGTCCGCGCTCCTTGCGCTGGGCGTTGAGGGCCGCCTTGAGCAGGTAGACGTTGTTGACGCCCGGGATCTCCACCGGGTATTGGAAGCCGAGAAACACGCCGGCGCGGGCGCGCTCCTCGGGCGCGAGCGCGAGCAGGTCGCGCCCCTCGTAAGTGACGCTGCCCGAGGTGACCTCGTACCCCGGCCGCCCGGCGAGCACGTGCGCGAGGGTGCTTTTCCCTGAGCCGTTCGGGCCCATGAGGGCGTGCACTTCGCCCGCGGCCATTTCGAGCGACAGGCCGTTGAGGATCTGCTTGCCGTCGACCGTGACCGAGAGATCGCGGATCGCGAGCAGCGGGGTTGCGGATCGGGTCATGTCAGCCCACCGCGCCTTCCAGGCTCACCGCCAGGAGCTTCTGCGCCTCGACCGCGAATTCCATCGGCAGCTCCTTGAACACGGACTTGCAGAAGCCGCTCACGATCATGTTGACCGCGTCCTCCGCGGCGATGCCGCGCGCCAGGCAGTAGAACAGCTGGTCGTCGCTGATCTTCGAGGTGCTGGCCTCGTGCTCGACCGTCGCGGACGGGTTCTTCACTTCGACGTACGGGAAGGTATGGGCGCCGCACTGCCCGCCCATGAGGAGCGAGTCGCACTGGGTGAAGTTGCGCGCGCCCTGGGCGCTCGGCAGCATCTTGACGAGTCCGCGGTAGGTGGCCTGCCCGTGTCCGGCCGAGATGCCCTTGGAGATGATGGTGCTGCGCGTATCGCGTCCGATGTGGATCATCTTGGTGCCGGTGTCCGCCTGCTGATGGTTGTTGACGGTGGCGACGGAATAGAACTCGCCGATCGAGCCGTCGCCGCGCAGCACGCAGCTCGGATACTTCCAGGTGATGGCCGAGCCGGTCTCCACCTGAGTCCAGGAGATGTGCGCGTTGCGCCCGCGGCAATCGCCGCGCTTGGTGACGAAGTTATAGATGCCGCCGCGGCCTTGCGCATCGCCCGGATACCAGTTCTGCACGGTGGAGTACTTGATGCAGGCGTCGTCGAGCGCGATGAGCTCGACCACGGCGGCGTGCAGCTGGTTCTCGTCGCGCATGGGTGCACTGCAGCCCTCGAGATATGACACGTAACCTCCAACATCCGCGATGATCAGCGTGCGCTCGAACTGCCCGGTGTTGAGCGCGTTGATGCGAAAGTACGTCGACAGCTCCATCGGGCAGCGCACGCCCTTCGGCACGTAGACGAACGAGCCGTCGGAGAACACCGCGGAGTTCAGGGTCGCGAAGAAATTGTCGGTGTAGGGGACGACGCTTCCCAGGTACTGCTCGATGAGCGCCGGGTGCGCCCGCACCGCCTCGGAGAAGGGCAGGAACACCACGCCCGCCGCGGCGAGCCGCTCC
>DASPOP010000347.1:0-11203 GCA_035625955.1 Steroidobacteraceae bacterium
CGGCCAGCCCGGCATCGACCGGACCGGCACCCGCGGGGGTGCGCCGTATCGTGATCGTGGGCGGCGGCACCGCCGGCTGGATGACGGCGCTCATCCTGGCGCGCTCCTTCATCGGCCGCGGCGTGGCGATCACGCTGCTCGAATCGCCCACGGTCGGCATCATCGGCGTCGGCGAGGGTTCCACCCCCTGGCTGCGGGGCTTCTTCGACCTCCTGGGGATCGAGGAAGGCGAGTGGATGCCGGCCTGCCACGCCACTTACAAGTGCGGCATCACCTTCGAGGGCTGGTCGACGCGCCCCGGATTCGAGCGCTACTTTCATCCTTTCGCCTCGATGCTCGACAACCTCACCATGAGCCAGTTCGTGCACAACGTCGAGGCGCGCGTACAGGGCGCCGATCTGCCCGCGCATCCGGACCGCTTCTTCATCGCCACGCGCCTGGCGCGCGAGCAGCGCGCGCCGAAGGCGCCCGAGCACTTCCCGTTCGATGTCTGGCACGGCTATCACTTCGACGCGGTGCTGCTCGGGCAGTATCTGCACCGCAAGGCTCTCGAGCGCGGGGTGCGCTACCAGAGCTGTCACGTGACGCAGGCGAACCTTGCCGCCGACGGCTCGATCGCCTCGGTCAGTACGCGCGAGGGCGAGACCATCGAGGCGGACCTGTTCGTCGACTGCTCGGGCTTCAGCGGCCTGCTCATCGACAAGGCTCTGCGCACGCCCTGGGCGAGCTTCTCGGAGAATCTGTTCAACGATGCGGCCGTGGCGCTGCCGACGCCGCTGGACGATTCGATTCCCTGCGAGACCGTGTCGACCGCGCTCCGACACGGCTGGGCATGGAAGATCCCGCTCACCAGCCGCTACGGCAACGGTTATGTGTACTCGAGCAGCTTCTGCACCAGGGACGAGGCGGAGACCGAGCTGCGCCGGCATCTCGGGCTGCTCGAATCGCCGGTGGAGGCGCGGCATCTGAAGATGCGCATCGGGCGCGTCACGCGGCACTGGAACCGGAACTGCCTCGCCGTGGGGCTCAGCCAGGGCTTCATCGAGCCGCTGGAGGCGACCGCGCTGCTGTTCATCCAGCAGACCGCCACGACCTTCGCCGAGTTTCTCGAGCAGGGGGATCTCGGCGACGCGGCGCACGCACGTTTCAACGCGCTCATCAACGCCCACTTCGAGGGCATCCGCGACTACATCGTCACGCACTACAAGACCAACACCCGCACCGACACCGAGTACTGGCGCGCCAACGCCGCGAATCTCAACCTCTCCGACGACCTGAAGAAGCTCTACTCGCTGTGGATGAACGGCAAGAGCATCGTGCCCGCGATCCGCCAGCAGCTGATCGGGCGCGGCTACCCGGTGTTCTCCTGGTATGCGCTGCTGGCGGGCATGGGCGTGTTTCCGGACGCGCCGCAGCTGCGCGCGCCGAGCGCCGCCGAAGCGCGCTACAGCCTGGCGGAGATCGACAACCTGATCCAGCGCAGCGCCGCGAACTATCCCGATCACAAGAGTACGCTGGCGCAGATCCCGCCGCGGCGGCGCGAGCCCGCGCTGCAGGCGTATTTCTGGTAGGCGCGCGGCAAAGCGTGGCGGCCGTCGTCAGGATGCAGCCCTCCGCGGCAATCCACGAGCTCGAGGCGCGTGACAGCGAGCTCATCCGCCGCGAGGTGTTCACCTCCTGGCGTCCGGCGGTGCTGCGCGGCCTGGTCGCCAACTGGCGCAGCGTTGAGCTCGGGCGCGGCTCGCCGCCCGCGATCGTCGATTATCTCCGCCGTCTCGATAACGGCACGCCGGTGGATGCGATCATGACGCCGCCCGAGGTGCGGGGCCGCATCTTCTACAGCGAGGGGATGAACGGCTTCAACTACGTCCGCAGCCGCCTCTCGATCAGCGCGATCGCGGAGCAGGTGTTGCGCTACGCGGGCCACGTGCGCCCGCCGGCCGTGGCGGTGCAGAGCGCGCTGATGCGCGACTGTCTGCCGGACTTCACCGCCGATAACCCGCTCGGCGTGCTCGAGCCGGCCGTGCAGCCGCGCATCTGGCTCGGCAACGCGATCACCACGCCCATCCACCTCGACGAGTGGCACAACATCGGCTGCGTGGTGGCGGGTAAGCGGCGCTTCACGCTGTTTCCTCCGGAGCAGATCGCGAACCTCTACATCGGGCCGCTGGATTTCGCGCCCACCGGTGCGCCCATGTCGCTGGTCAGACTCCACGACCCGGACTTCGAGCGCTTCCCGAGGTTTCGGGAGGCGCTGGCGGCGGTGCAGACCGCCGAGCTCGGCCCGGGCGATGCCATCTACATCCCGCCGCTGTGGTGGCATCACGTCGAGTCGCTCGAGCCCTTCAATCTGTTCGTGAACTACTGGTGGCACGTGCTCCCAGGTGCCGCGGTCGGCGCGGTCTCAGGGTTCGATGCGCTGCTGATCTCGATCCTGAACCTGCGGACACTGCCGCCGGAAGCGCGCGCGAGCTGGCGGGCGCTCTTCGAGCACTACGTCTTCGGCGACCAGAGCCAGGTTACCGCCCACATCCCGCCGCACCGCCACGGCCTGCTCGGGTCGCTCAATGCGGCCGAGACCGAGCGGCTGCGCGAGCAGATCGCGCAGCGCCTGAAGACCGGCAAGTGATGCCCCCGCGGCGGCTGGCGCTCGGTGCACGTGCCGCCATGGTGCTGCTCGGGGCCGTGGCCGGGACGGCCGCCGCTGCCGGGGCGCGGACTCCGCTCGCCGATGTCATTCCGATGCCCGCCGACGTGGCGCCGCAGCCGGGCACCTTCATGTTGCGGGAGGGCGTCGGGATCCGCAGCGCAAAGGATCCGGAAGTTCGGCGCGTCGCGGGGTATTTCGCCGAGCTCCTGCATGCCACCCATGGCCTCACGCTCGAGGTGCATGCGCAGGGCGAGCGCCGCGATGCGGGCGGCGGCATTGCCTTCACGCTCGATCCGGCTGCCCCCGGTACCAGCCCCGAGAGTTACCGGCTCGAGGTGTCGCCTGCGCGGGTGGTGGTTTCGGCGCGCACGCCGCGCGGTCTTTTCTATGGGGCCGTGACGCTCTGGCAGCTCTCGAGCGCGGAGCGGCTGCATGACGGCAGCCTGGCGCTGCCCGCCGTGCGCATCGACGACACGCCGCGATTTCGCTGGCGCGGACTGATGCTCGACTCGGCGCGCCATTACCAGTCGCCGCAGTTCATCCTGCGTTATCTCGACTGGATGGCGCTGCACAAGCTCAACGTGCTCGGCTGGCACCTGACGGACGATCAGGCCTGGCGGCTCGAGATCAAACGCTACCCGCGCCTCACCGGCGTCGGGGCGTGGCGCGTGCCAGCCGGGGAGGCAGCGCTCAAGGACATCGATCCCGCGACCCATCGGCCGCGCCTCTACGGCGGCTACTACACGCAGCAGCAGGTGCGGCGCATCGTGGCGCACGCCGCCGCGCGCAACATCACGATCGTTCCCGAGATAGACATGCCGGGACACGCGACCGCAGCGATCGTGGCTTACCCGCAGCTCGGGGTACTCGAGAAGCCGCCCACCGCCGTGCCCTCGGACTGGGGGGTCTACCCCAATCTCCTCAACGTCGAGGAGTCGACCTTCAGCTTCATCGACCACGTGCTCGATGAGCTCATGGCGCTCTTTCCCGGTGAGTACATTCACACCGGGGGAGATGAGGCGGTGAAGGACCAATGGCGCGCCTCGGCGCGGATCCAGGCGCGCATGCACGAGCTCGGCGTGCCGAACGAGGAGGCCCTGCAGGGGTACTTCACCGCCCGGCTCGGCGAGTATCTGGCGAGGCACGGCCGCCGCCAGATCGGCTGGGATGAGATCCTCGACGGCGGCGTACCGCCGAATGCGGCTGTGATGTCCTGGCGCGGAGTCGAGGGGGCGATCGCCGCGGCCACGCGCGGGCACGACACCGTACTGTCGCCCGAGCCCACGCTCTACCTCGACAATCGGCAGGGCCCGACTCCGGCCGAGCCGCCGGGGCGCGGTACGGTGGTCTCGCTCGAGGACGTCTATCGCTTCGATCCCCTCCCGGGAGCGCTCGCCCACGAGCAGAGCCACGTGCTCGGCGTTCAGGCCAATCTCTGGACCGAGCATGTGCGCACCGAGGAGAACACCGCCTACATGACCTGGCCGCGTGCGGCGGCGCTCGCCGAAGTGGCATGGTCGCCGCCCGCACGCATCGACTGGGGCGGCTTCCTGACGCGGCTGGCGGCCGAGTTCGCGCGTTATCGGAGCCTCGGCATCCGCTACTCGGACGACGTGTTCGCGCCGCCGCGGGTGGTCGGCACCTACGAGCGCCACTTCAGCCAGGACCTGAAGACGTGCTCGGACAAGCTCGGGCTGAACCTCGAGGACGACGCGCCGCTCGCAGGCCCTCGCGCCGTGTTCCTGGTCGACATCATGGATCCCTGCTGGATATTCCCGCAGAGCGACCTGACGCAGGCGGCCTCGATCACCGCAGCCGTGGGCCAGGTACCGTTCAACTTCCAGATCGGCAAGGACATCGAAGCGATTCATCTGAATCCCGCCCGTACGCCGGCAGGCGAGCTCGAGGTGCGGCTCGACCGCTGCGACGGTGCACCGCTCGCGGTGCTGCCGCTCGCGCCGGCGGCCGGTAACGATGCGGTGACGGTGCTGCCGCCCGCGGCGCTTCCCCGTCAAAGCGGCGCGCACTCGCTGTGCCTGCGCTTCGCGCAGCACCAACTCGCGCCGCTGTGGACGATCGACTGGGTGCAGCTCACGCAATGAGTGTCGATACGACAGCCCCGGTTGCGGGCGCAATCGCGCTGGCGGCACCGCTCGCGGGCTGGAGCACGCCGCTCGACGAGGCGCCGGATGCGGTATTCGCCGCGCGCATGATGGGCGACGGCATCGCCATCGATCCGACCGATGGGACGCTGCATGCCCCGTGCGACGGCGAGCTCGTGCTCATCGCCGCGGCGCGCCACGCGGTGACGCTGCGCACCGCGGGCGGCTGCCAGATCCTCATGCACGTCGGCATCGACACCGTGAATCTCCGGGGCGAGGGATTCACGCTGGCCGCCGCGCAAGGCGCGCGCGTGCGCAGCGGCGACCTGCTGCTGCGCTTCGATCTCGATCTGCTCGCGCGCCGTGCCCCGAGCCTCCTGACACCCGTCATCGTCACGGCCGACAGCGGCTTTCGCATCCTGCGGCGGGTCACAGGCCGCGGGGTCGAGGTCGGCGACCCGCTCATGGATCTGCTGCCGGAGCGCAGCGCCGCCCCGGGCGTGGCGGTCGCCGCTGCGGGCGCGGCCGCCGTGCAACGCGCGATCGTAGGCTTCGAGCACGGCATTCATGCGCGTCCCGCGGCCCTGCTCGCCACCTCGGTGAAGAGCCTGGCGGCCGATGTGCGCCTGAGCCTGCGCGAACGCCAGGCGAACGCGCGCAGCACCGTGGCGCTCATGGCACTCGACGCGCAGCACGGCGACGAGGTCGAGATCCAGGCCAGCGGGCCCGATGCTGCGCTCGCGGTGAGTGCGCTCGCCGCCGTGCTGGGCGCCGAAGCCGCGCCGCCGGCCGCGAGAGCCGCGCCCGCCGGCCGCGCCCGGTCCGTGACCGTCGCCGCTCCCGCGGCGATTGCCGCGGCCGCGGCCGGCGCCAGCGACGCCGCTGCGGCGGCCGGCGCTGAGCTCAGCGGCGTCATCTCGAGCCGCGGGCTGGCGGTCGGGCGGGCATTTCACCTGCGCCGCCCCGAGATTGCCGTCGCCGAATCCGGTGCGGGAGCCGCGCACGAAAGCCAAGCCTTCGACCGTGCACGTGCTTCAGTGCGCTCCCGGCTCGAGCGCCGCGCCGCGGGCACCGCGGAAGGGGCGGGCGCGCGAGCGGCGGCTGAGATCGCCGCGGCGCACCTCGAGCTCCTCGAGGACCCGGAGCTGCTCGCCGCGGCGCGCGTCAGCATCGCCCAGGGCAAGAGCGCGGGCCTTGCCTGGCGCGAGGCGGTGCGCGCCGCCGCCGCCCAGCTCGCCACGCTGAGCGATCCGCGGCTGCGCGAGCGGGTCGATGACCTCCTCGACCTGGAGACTCAGGTGCTGGTCGCGCTCAGCGGCGCGGGCACGGCCCCGGCCATCGAGCTGCCCGGGGACGCCATCGTGATTGCGGGCGAGCTGCTGCCGTCGCAACTCGTGGCGCTCGATGCCTCGCGCGTCGCGGGTCTCGCGATGGCGGCGGGCGGGGCGACCTCGCATGTGTCGATCATCGCCGCGGCGATGGAGATCCCGGCCCTGGTGGCGCTCGGACCCGCGGTGCTCGCGCTGCGTGACGGCACCGAGCTGGTACTGGACGCGGAGCGCGGCGCCCTCGAGGTGGCGCCGCCGCCGGCGCGTATCGAGGCAGCGCGCGCCACTCTCAAAGCCCGGCGCGAGCGGGCAGCCGCAGAGCGCGCGGCTGCGCAGCGCGAGTGCCGCACCGCCGACGGGACGCGCATCGAAGTGTTCGCCAATGTGGGCTCGGCCGCGGAAGCCGCGGCCGCGGTGCGCAACGGCGCCGAGGGCTGCGGCCTGCTGCGCACGGAGTTCCTGTTTCTCGAGCGCGAGTCGCCGCCGGACGAGAGCGAGCAGCGGGCCGCGTACCAGACGATCGCGGATGCGCTCGGCGGACGCCCGCTCACCATCCGCACGCTCGATGCGGGCGGCGACAAGCCGATCGCCTACCTGCCGCAGCCGCCCGAGGAGAATCCGGCGCTCGGGCTGCGCGGCGTGCGTACCAGCCTCGCCAACCCGCCGCTGCTGCGCACGCAGCTGCGCGCCATACTCGGCGTGCGGCCGCTCGAGCAGTGCCGGATTCTGCTGCCCATGATCACGGAGGCGGCCGAAGTCGCGGCGGTACGCGCAGTGCTCGATGAGCTGCGCGCCGAGCTCGCCGTGAAGCAACCGATCGAGGTCGGCGTCATGATCGAGACACCCGCCTCGGCGGTGCTCGCCGAACGCCTGGTGACGGTGGCGGACTTCCTCTCGATCGGCACCAACGATCTCACCCAGTACACGCTCGCCATGGATCGCGGCCATCCTCAGCTCGCATCGAGGCTCGATGCGCTGCACCCGGCGGTGCTGCGGCTGATCGAGATCGCCGCGCGGGCCGCGGCGGCCCGCGGTCGCATGGTCGCCGTGTGCGGCGGGCTCGCCTCCGAGCCGCTCGCGGCGCCGATCCTGGTGGGTTTGGGTGTGCATGAGCTCTCGGCGGTCGGCGCGGTCATCCCGCAGCTCAAGGCTTGCTTAAGCCGCGTGACGGTCGCGGAGTGCCGCGCGCTCGCGCAGGCGGCGCTCGCCGCGGCGGACGCGGCGGCGGTGCGCGTGCTCGCCCGGGGCGCGCTCGGCACGGGCGCCGGGGCGCCGCGATGAAGGGATTGCTCGCGAGCCTGCAGCGGGTCGGCGGCGCCCTGATGCTGCCGATTGCGGTGCTGCCGATCGCGGGCCTGCTGCTGCGGCTCGGCCAGCCGGACATCGTGGAGCTGCTGCTGCGCCTGGGCCTGCCGGATCTGCACGGCCCGGCGGCGGTCATGGCGGCCGCCGGCGGGGCGATCTTCGATAACCTCGGCCTGCTGTTTGCGGCCGGCGTGGCCGTCGGGCTGGCGCGCGAGAATCATGGCGCGGCGGGCCTCGCGGCCGTGGTCGCCTACCTGGTCGCGACCCAGGGCGCCGAGGTGCTGATCAGCGTGCCCGGCAGCGCGGTCGCCGACCTCGCGGGCCGGGCGCACGATCTCGGCGTCGCCGCCTACAAGGCCAAGGAGCTCGCCAAGCTCAGTGTGCCGGTCGGGATCCTTTCGGGCCTCATCGCCGGCGCTCTTTACAACCGCTTCTTCAACATGACGCTGCCGAGCTATCTGAGCTTCTTCGGCGGGCGGCGCTTCGTGCCGATCGTGAGCGGCCTGGCGGGGCTCGGACTCGCGCTGGTGTTCGGGATGGAGTGGCAGCACCTCGAGGCGGGCATGGACGTCCTGAGCCAGTCGGTGCTGCACGCCGGAGCCTTCGGGCTGTTCGCCTACGGCGTCCTCAACCGTGTGCTGATCGTCACCGGGCTCCATCACATCATCAACAACATTGCCTGGTTCCTGCTCGGGGACTACCACGGCACCACGGGTGACCTGAAGCGCTTCTTCGCCGGTGATCCGGCGGCCGGCGCGTTCATGGCGGGATTCTTCCCGGTGATGATGTTCGGCCTGCCGGCGGCCTGTCTCGCCATGTACCACACGGCGCTCCCCGAGCGCCGCCGCGTCGTGGGAGGCCTGCTCGGCTCGATTGCGCTCACCTCGATCCTCACCGGGGTCACCGAGCCGATCGAATTCACGTTCATCTTTCTGGCACCGGCGCTCTATGCCGTGCACGCGGTGCTCACCGGCACGGCATTCATCATCATGAACGCGCTGCACGTGCACCTCGGGTTCACCTTCTCTGCGGGGCTGATCGACTACCTGCTCAATCTCAATCGCGCCACGCGGCCGCTGCTGCTGCTGCCCGTGGGCGCGCTGTACTTCGCGCTTTACTACTTCCTGTTTCGCTTTGTAATCGTCAGGTTCGACCTGCGCACGCCCGGCCGCGATCCCAGCGAGAGCGCGCCCGTGAGCGCGGCGCCGGCGCCTGGGCAACGCGCCGTCGATTACCTCGCGGCCCTGGGAGGCGCCGCGAACATCGTCGCGCTCGATGCCTGCGCCACGAGGTTGCGGCTGCGGGTGGCAACCCAAGCCGCGGTGGACGCGGCGGCACTGAAGCGCCTGGGCGCCGCGGGCCTGGTGCGCCCCGGTCCCGATGCGCTCCAGGTCGTGGTGGGCCCGGTGGCCGACCAGCTGGCGGGCGAGATGCGCGCCGTGCTGCGCACCGCCGGCACGGCCGCCGGCGCCGGTGCGCCCGCCGCCGCGGGCGGGTCGCCAGGGGTGCCGGCGCAACCCGACAGCCGGCCCGCGACCGCCGGCGCGGACCTCGAGTTGGATGCGGCGCGGCTGCTGGCCGCGCTCGGCGGGCGCGCCAACGTGCGCGCGGTGGAAGCGGTGGCCGGCCGGCTGCGGGTGACCATGTCCGATACCCTGCGGATCGACGCCCGCGCCATTCGCGAGCTCGGCCTGCGCGGCGTGGCATTGCCGGCCCCCGGGGTGGCGCACGTGCTCACCGGGCCAGGCGCGCCGCAGGCCGCGGCCGCTATTGAACACTTGCTTAAGTGAAGCCGCCGCCTGCGCTTCATCCCGGGACTTTGTGCATGGCGGGAAAGTTCAAACACGAGCAGTATTGCGACGCGGCAAAATTTTTCTTCTGGGCGATTTACGCGTACCCTTCCGCGGTGCGCACGGAGGGCCTCCTGGCTCGGGTCTACGTCGCAGCCACAGAGAATGAATTATAAATCGGGGGTCAAGAGATGCTGATTCTCACGCGACGAGTCGGCGAGACGGTAATGATCGGCGACGACGTGACCATCACGGTTCTCGGAGTGAAGGGGAACCAGGTCCGCGTCGGCATCAACGCGCCGAAGCACGTCGCCGTGCATCGTGAAGAGATCTACGAGCGCATCAAGCGCGAGCAGCAGGGAGGCGGGTCCGAGGGCGGCAGCCCGGACGATTCCGACAAGGCGCCGGAGAAATCCGCCCAATACGCCTGACGTCTAGCGATAACTCGGCAACAGCGACCGCGCCAGCGACTGCACCTCGGGCAGCCGCACGATGTGGATCGCCTCCTCGATGTCGAGCGAGAGCAGGCGATCGCTCTTCGCAAACGGCACCTTGAGCCGCAGCGCGCCGTGAGCCGCGGCCAGCCGCGGGGAGGTCTTCAGCGGCGCGCGGAAGTCGATACCCTGCGCCGCCGCGAGGAACTCGATGGCGGCCACGGTGAGCGTGTTGCGCGTCATGCCGAGGAGCCGCCGCGCGCCGTGCGTCGCCATGCTGACGTGATCCTCCTGATTGGCGGAGGTCGGGATGCTGTCGACGCTCGCCGGGTGGCACAGCATGCGGTTCTCGGCTACGAGCGCCGCGGCGGTCACCTGCGCCAGCATGAAGCCGGAGTTGACGCCGCTGTCCTGCGCGAGGAATGGCGGCAGCCCGCTCATCTTCGGGTCGACCAGCAGCGCCACGCGCCGCTCGGCGATCGAGGCGATCTCGGCCGCGGCGAGCGCGAGTATGTCGGCGGCGAAGGCCACCGGCTCGGCGTGGAAGTTCCCTCCCGACAGCACCTCGCCCGAGTCCGCGAAGATGAGCGGATTGTCGGTGACGGCGTTGGCTTCGGTGGCCAGCGTGGCCGCCTGCTGGCAGATCAGGTCGAGGCACGCGCCCATCACCTGGGGCTGGCAGCGCAGCGAATAGGGGTCCTGCACGCGCGGGCAGTCACGGTGCGACTCGCGGATCGAGCTGCCCTCGAGGAGCTCGCGATACACCTGCGCGACGCGCGCCTGGCCGCTGTGGCCGCGCACGCTCTGGATGCGCGCATCGAAGGGCGCATCGCTCCCGGCGAGCGCGTCGACCGACAGCGCTCCGCTCACCACCGCGGCTGCGAACGCGCTCTCGAGCTCGAACAGACCCGCGAGCGCCAGCGCGGTCGACACCTGGGTGCCGTTGAGGAGCGCCAGTCCCTCCTTGGGGCCTAAGCTGAGCGGCGTCAGCCCTTCCTGAGCGAGCGCCTCGGCCGCCGGCAGCACCTCGCCATGGCGGCGGATCTCGCCGAGGCCCAGCACGCTCAAGGACAGGTGGGCGAGGGGCGCGAGATCGCCCGAGGCGCCGACCGATCCCTGGCTCGGCACGCAGGGCGTGAGCCCGGCGTTGATCAGCCGCTCGAGAAAGCGCACCAGCTCCTCGCTCACTCCCGAGAATCCCTGCAGCAGGCTCGAGAGCTTCAGCACCATCGTGAGGCGTACCACCGCCTCATCGAGCAGCGGGCCCACGCCGCAGCTGTGCGAGAGGATGATGTTCCGCTGCAGCAGCGCGCGCTGTGCCGTCGGGATGCGGGTCTGGGCGAGGAGGCCGAAGCCGGTGTTGATGCCGTAGGCGGGAGCGTCGGCGGCGGCGAGCCGCGCGGTCGCGGTGTGCGCCGCGCTCACGGCGCTCAAGCTGCCCGCGTCGAGCGCCACGCTGAGCGGATGCTCGTATACGCGCCGCAGCTCCGCCAGCTTCAACGGGCGCGCGCCCAGTTTCAGGGGGTCGTGTTCGGCCATCTGAGAACCTCGGCCGCGCGGACCACGGTCCGGCGCGGGTTGAAACCAATCCAGT
>DASPOP010000348.1:0-3398 GCA_035625955.1 Steroidobacteraceae bacterium
TTGACGGCGTGCCGGTGCAGGCGCACAAGGGCGAGACGGTCATTCGCGCCACGGACCGGAGCGGCATCTACATTCCGCGTTTCTGCTACCACGAGAAGCTCTCCATCCCGGCCAACTGCCGCATGTGCCTGGTGGAGGTCGAGAAGGCGCCCAAGCCCCTGCCGGCGTGCGCCACGCCGGTGATGGAGGGCATGAAGGTCTTCACCAAGTCGCCGCGCGCCATCGGCGCGCAGCGCGCCACCATGGAGTTCCTGCTGATCAACCATCCGCTCGACTGCCCGATCTGCGACCAGGGCGGGGAGTGCGAGCTGCAGGACCTGGCGGTCGGCTTCGGCCGCGACGCCTCGCGCTATCACGAGCGCAAGCGCTCGGTGCCGGACGAGAACTTAGGTCCCCTGATCGCCACCGACATGACGCGCTGCATTCATTGCACGCGCTGCATCCGCTTCACCGAGGAGATCGCCGGCATCCAGGAGCTCGGCATGATCGGGCGCGGCGAGCACATGAAGGTGCGCACCTATATTGAGAGCGCGGTCAATCACGAGCTGGTCGGCAACGTCATCGATCTGTGTCCGGTCGGAGCGCTGGTCTCCAAGCCCTACCGCTTCAGCGCGCGCGCCTGGGAGATGACCGCGACGCCGCTGATCTCGCCGCACGACTGCGTCGGCACCAATCTCTACGGCCACGTGCTGCGCGGGCGGCTGATGCGGGTCGTGCCGCGCGAGAACGAGGCGATCAACGAGACCTGGATCGCCGACCGCGACCGCTTCAGCTACGAGGGTGTCTACAGCCCGGAGCGTCTCGAGCACCCGCTGGTGCGGCGCGGCACCGACTGGGTCGAGACCGACTGGGAGAGTGCCCTCGAGCAGGTGGCGCAGGGCCTCAAGGCCCGGGCCGCGGCCAGCGGTTTCCTGGTGAGCCCCTCGGCAACGCTCGAGGAGCTGTATCTGGCGGCGCGCCTGGCCCGCGGCCTCGGCACTCACAACATCGACCACCGCCTGCGGCAGCGCGATTTCCGCGACCAGGCGGCCGACCCGGCGGCGCCGGGGCTCGGGATGAGGATCGCCGACGTCGATGCGCTCGATGCGCTGCTCGTCGTCGGCTCGAACCTGCGGCGTGAGGTACCGATGCTCGCGCACCGCGTGCGCAAGGCGGCCCGGCGCGGTGCGCAGATTGCCTTCGTGAACCCGGTGCGCTTCGCCTACCAGTTTCCGGTCAAGGCCTACCTGTCTTCGGCGCCGCGCACGCTGCTCGGCGACCTGGCGGCGATTCTCGCCGCGGCCGCCGAGGCGGCCGGCAAAGCGGTACCCGCCCACCTCGCCGCCGCCACCGCCGCCGCGCAGGTCGGCGAGGAGCATCGCGCGGTCGCGAGCTCGTTCCTCAATGGCGAGAAGCGCGCGCTATGGCTGGGGGCGCTCGCCACGCGCCACCCGCAGTACGCGGACCTGCGCTCGCTCGCCGCCGCGCTTAGCTCACTCGCCGGCGCCTCCTTCGGCGTGCTCGCCGAGGGCGCGAACGGCGCCGGCGCCTATCTCGCCGGGGCCGTGCCGCACCGCGAGGCGGGCGGCAAGGCGGTGGCGCAGCCCGGCCTCACGGCGCGCGACATGCTGCAGAAGCCGCTCAAGGCGTGCGTGCTGTTCGGCGGCGTCGAGCCCTCGATCGATGCGCTCGATCCCGACAGCGCGAGCGTATTCGTGCGCACCGAGCTGGTGGTTGCCCTGACGCCGTTCGTGAGCGAGGAGCTCAAGCGCATCGCGCACGTGCTGCTGCCGATCGGCACCTTCGCGGAGACCTCGGGAAGCTACGTGAACTGCGAGGCCCTGTGGCAGAGCCAGACCGGGGCGGCGGCGCCCCTCGGCGAGGCGCGCCCGGGGTGGAAGGTGCTGCGCGTGCTCGGCAATCTCCTCAACTTGCCCGGCTTCGAGTACCAGTCGTCCGAGGAGGTGCGCGAGGAGCTGCGGGCGCTGTGTACCGCGCCCGCGTCGCAGGACTATCGGGGCGCGCACGCCGTGACTCCCGCGGGAGCGGCGAGCGCCGCGGTGGCCGCGGGCGAGGTGCGCATCCTCGATGTGCCGATGTATCAGACCGACGCGCTGGTGCGCCGGGCGCCGTCGCTGCAGAAGACCCGCGAAGGCCGCACCGGGCCGGCGAAATACTGAGCAAGCACGGTGGTCAACCTCGCCAAGCTCTGGTCCGCGCTGCCCGACTACGGACGCTCCACCGTATGGATCATCGTGATCACGGGGGTGCTGATCATCAGCGTGGCGCTGCTCACGCTGTGGGAGCGCAAGGTGATCGGCTGGATGCAGCTGCGCCGCGGACCCAACCGGGTGCGCATTTTCGGCCTGCTGCCGGGCGTCGGGCAGCCGTTTGCGGACGTGGTGAAGCTGCTGCTCAAGGAAGTGGTGATTCCGGCCAACGCCAACAAGCTGCTGTTCCGCCTGGCGCCGATGATCGCGCTCATTCCGGCCTTCGCCGCCTGGGCGGTGATCCCGCTGTCACCCGAGGTGGTGGTGTCGAAGGCGGACGCCGGACTCCTCTATCTCCTGTCGCTCACCTCGATGGGTGTCTACGGTGTGATCGTCGCCGGCTGGGCGGCCAACTCCAAGTACGCCTTCCTCGGCGCGATGCGCTCGGCGGCGCAGATGGTCGCCTACGAGATCGCCATGGGCTTTGCGCTGGTCGGCGTGCTCATGGCGACCGGCAGCATGAACCTCGGCACCATCGTGCAGACACAGTCCGGCGGCCCGCTCTCCTGGAACTGGCTGTGGCTGTTTCCGCTGCTGATGGTGTACTTCATCTCGGGCGTCGCCGAGACCAATCGGGCGCCCTTCGACGTCGCCGAGGGCGAGTCGGAGATCGTCGCGGGCTTTCACGTCGAGTACTCGGGGATCGCCTTCGCGCTGTTCTTCCTCGCCGAATACGCCAACATGATCCTGATCTCGGCGCTGACGGCGGTGTTCTTCTTCGGCGGCTGGCAGGCCCCGTTCGCGGGCTATCCGCTGCTCGGCCAGACCTTCCTCGGACAGCCGAGCTTCCTGTGGTTCGGCCTCAAGATCTTCGTGTTCCTGTTCTTCTTCCTCTGGTTCCGCGCCACCTTCCCGCGCTACCGCTACGACCAGATCATGCGGCTCGGCTGGAAGGCGCTGATTCCCGTGACGCTGGTGTGGATCGCAGTGGAGATGGTGCTGGCGCTCTACCGCATCGGGCCGTGGGCGCGGCCCTGGTACCACTAGGACTGCACAACGTGGCCATGAATCCGCTCAAGACATTCCTGCTGCCGGAGCTCATCAAGGGGCTGATGGTCACGGCGCGCACCTTCGTCACCCCCAAGTACACGCTCAACTACCCGGAGGAGAAGACGCCGCAGTCGCCGCGCTTCCGCGGGCTGCATGCGC
>DASPOP010000349.1:0-5917 GCA_035625955.1 Steroidobacteraceae bacterium
GGCGTCGAGCTTCACCCGCCGCTCGGTGACTTCGTGGGCGATGCCGGCATCGATGAGCTTCAGCGTCACCGCCTCGGCGCGGTCGGCGAACAGGTGCAGCTGCACGTCGGAATGCTCGGTGGCGGTGCCGGCGAGCACCGCGCCCACCAGGCGCGGCTCGAACTCGCTCAAGCGACGCATGGCCGCGAGCGCCGCGCGGCGCTTGTCGCTCAGGGATTCGACGTGCGATTCCCCGCCGAACAGCCGCTGGTACTCGGCGAGCGCCAGCTCGATTTCGCGGTTCTTGGGCAGCACGGCCGCCACGTCGGTCACGCCGAGGCGCTCGGCGGCCTTGCGCTTGGCGATGAGGAAGTCCTGCACGCCGTGCTCGGCCATGATGCGCGCGGCCTCCTGCGCCAGTGCGCGCCGCAGGTTGTCAGCTCGGGACATATCTCAACTCCTGGGTGGCACTGCGTAGCCGGCAAAAACGACGCTTTTTGCCGGCGGCATTCGGAGTAATGTCCGCCAAAATCGTCGCAGACGATTTTGGCCAAATCAATCAGAAAATCGGCTCGCCGCTCTGCTGGCCTTCCGCGCTCTGCATCATGCCCGGCTCGTTCTGCGGCAGGTGATTCGCCATGAAGATCTCGGTGATGCCGCCCGGGTTCTCGTCGCTCACCAGCTCGCCGGTCTGCGGCGAGATGCGCAGCGTCACGATTCCATCCGGCATCGCGCGGCGCTCCTCGGGCACGCCGCGCAGCGCCTCGCGCATGAAGGAGATCCAGATAGGGAGCGCAGTGTGCGCGCCTTCCTCGCTCTCGCCGAGAGGGCGCTCCTGATCGAAGCCGACCCATACGGTCGCGACCAGATTCTCCGTGAAGCCGTTGAACCAGGTGTCGACCGCCTTGTTGGTCGTGCCGGTCTTGCCGGCGAGATCGTCGCGCCCGAGTACCCGCGCACGCACTCCCGTGCCATGGCGGATCACGTCCGACATCATGTCGGCCATCACATAGGCGTTCTGCGCGTTGATGACGCGCGGTGCGACCTGGGCGGCGGGGAGCGCCTCCGGCTCGCCGCGCGTTTCGCCGGCACTCTCGGCCGCCGCACCCTGGCGCGGATCGCTCCCCGGGTAGGTGGCCGGTGCGCCCGCCTTGTTGGCCACCTTGATCGCGGCGGCGCTACCCGCGGGCGCAGCATTGCCGCCCTCGTCGCACTGCCGGCACACCATGCGCGGCGCCGCGCGCCACACCACCTGTCCGGCGGCGTCCTCGATGCGGTCGATGAAGTAAGGCTGCACGCGGTAGCCGCCGTTGGCGAACACGGCGTAGCCGGATGCGAGCTCGAGCGGCGTCACCTCGAGCGTCCCGAGCGCGAGCGTCAGGTCGTGCGGCATGGTCTTCGGATCGAAGCCAAAATGACCGACGTAGTCGATGGCGTTGTCGATGCCGACTTCCTTCAGCACGCGGATCGAGACCAGGTTGCGCGAATGCACCAGCGCCTCGCGCAGGCGGGTCGGGCCGCCGAACTGGCGCTCGTTGTTCTCCGGGCGCCAGGCCTCCTCGGCGCCGCTGCCCTCGAGCACGATCGGCGCATCGAGAAACACGCTCGCCGGCGTGATGCCGTGCTCGAGCGCCGCGGAGTAGAGGAACGGCTTGAAGCCCGAGCCGGGGAGGCGGCGCGCCTGGATGACGCGGTTGTACTTGTTGGTGAAGTAGTCGAAGCCGCCGACCAGCGAGACGATGCTGCCGTCGTTGGGATCGAGCGCGACCAGGGCGCTCTGCGCCTCGGGCACCTGCGCGAGCTGCGCGTGTCCGGCCTCGTCCGCGACGACGTAGACCACGTCGCCTTTCTTCAGGACCTGCGCGGCCCTTGCCGGCGGCGGTCCCACGCTCTCGTTGACTCCGGCGCGCCGCGCCCACACGAGGCCGTCCCAGTCGATGGTCACCGGCCCGATCGCTTTCACATAGGCATGGACGCCGCGCTCCTCGATCGAGGTCACGATCGCGGGCGCCAGGTCGCCGATCGAGGTGTACTCATCGACCAGATCGTCGTAATCAGGAGCGGCGGCCGAATTGGGCAGCTCGACGTGTCCGGCCGGCCCGCGCCAGCCGTGGCGGCGGTCGTACTCGATGAGCCCGATGCGCACCGCGCGCACCGCCGCCGCCTGCAGCCGCCCGTCGAGGGTGGTGTAGACCCGGTAGCCGGCGGTCTCGGCGCTCGGGCCGAAGCGCTGCCGCAGCTCGAGGCGCGCCATCTCCGCCACGTACGGCGCCTCGATGTCGAACAGCGGCGCATGTGTGCGCGCGTGCATCGGCTCCTTGTTGGCCGCTTCGGCGGTGGCGGCGTCGATGTAGCTCAGCTCGCGCATGCGGCGCAGCACGTAGGCGCGCCGCGCGGTGGCCGCTTCGGGATTGACGATCGGGTTGTAGCTGGAGGGCGCCTTCGGCACGCCGGCGAGGGTGGCCGCCTCGGCGACGTCGAGCTTGTCGAGCGTCTTGCCGAAGAAGGCCTCGGAGGCCGCCGCCACCCCGTAGGCGCGCTGGCCGAAGAAGATCACGTTGAGATAGAGCCCGAAGATCTCCTGCTTGCTGAACTCGTGCTCCATGCGGTAGGTGACGAAGGTCTCCTGCAGCTTCCTACGCGCGGTCTTGTCGAGGCTCAGGAACATGTTGCGCGCCGCCTGCATGGTGATGGTGCTGGCGCCCTGGGTCTTGTGGCCGGAGATGACGTCGACGACCGCCGCGCGCATCACGCCGAAGTAGTCGATGCCGTGGTGCTCGAAGAAGCGCTCATCCTCGGCGGCGATGAAGGCGTGCTTCACCAGCTCGGGGATCTCGGCGTAGGTGACCGGAATGCGCCGCTGCTCGCCGATCTGTGCAATCAGCTCGCCGCTGCGGGTGAAGACGCGCAGCGGCACTTGCAGCTCGGCGTTGCGCATCGCATCGGTCGAAGGCAGCGTCGGCACCAGATAGAGGTAGGCGCCGGCGAGCCCATAGGCGCCGAGAAGTGTGACCAGCATCACGCAAGCGGCGACGATGGTCATAATCCGAAACCAATTCCATTTCACAGAAACCAACTTTGTCACCTTGCGCACGCTCGGTGCGCTATGCATAGTAGCCGCCGCATCAGGGCAAACTCACCGAAAGGTGGGGACGCAAAGCCTCCGGTCTACGGGACGTACGTGCCTACGACAGCGGGGTTGCCGGTTCGAACGTTAACGCACTCCGCAGCGAGGAGCCACGCGCTGCAGCCAGTGCGGTTCAGCCGCTCTCCCCGCAGCACGCGTGCCGCGTCGATCCGTGTGGCGTCACGTCCCCCAGGACGCTTTGGACAAAACGCAGCGGCATTGGTTGACCTCCAACCCCACCCTCGCCGGGCGTGACGCCCTTGGTGGTTCGGGTCCGCCCGCGCGCACCGTGGCGCGGAACCGTGAGGCTCCTCACGTTCAATTTAACTTTGCGCTGATATATAGTGTCTCCGGATTTATACAGGGCGGTCACTTTCAGGCGTAATTTCCTGAAAAGGAAATAAAAAATGTTCCTTATTCAGCGCAAGTACCGGCCGCTCCTCGGTCTCGATATAACGACCTCCTCGGTCAAGCTCATCGAGCTCGCCATGGCGGGCGGCCAATACCGGGTCGAGGCCTACGCGGCCGAGCCCACGCCCCAGAATGCCATCAACGAGAAGGCGATCGTGGATGCCGAGGCGGTCGGCGAGGCGATCCGCCGCGCCGTCAAGCGCGCCGGCGCCAAGAGCGGCGAGGTCGCGATCGCGATCTCGGGCGATGCCGCCATCACCAAGGTGATCCAGATGCCGCGCGCGCTGCGTGCCGGCGATCTCGAGGCCCAGGTCGAGATGCAGGCCGACCAGTACATCCCCTTCCCCATGGACGAAGTCTCCTACGATTACGAAGTGCTCGGGGTGAACGACAAGGACCCGGAAGCGAACGACGTGCTGCTGGTGGCGACCCGCACCGAGAACGTCGAGCAGCGCCAGGCGGCGGTCAAGGCCGCCGGTCTCGCCGCCAAGATCGTCGACGTCGAAGCCTTCGCGCTCGAGAACGCCTGCAAGCTGATGACGCACCAGATGCCCGACGGCGGCATCGACCGCACCATCGCGGTGGTGGACTTCGGCGCGAGCAGCACTACCTTCAGCGTGCTGCGCAACCTCAAGGTGGTGTACACGCGCGACTTCGCCTTCGGCGGCCAGCAGCTCACCGAGGAGATCATGCGCACCTACGGCCTCGCCATGGAGGAGGCCGGGCGCGCCAAGAAGGAAGGCGGGCTCCCCGGCAACTATCAGTCCGAGGTGCTCGATCCCTTCATCGACGACATGACGCAGCAGGTGAGCCGCTCGCTGCAGTTCTATCTCGCCTCCGGCTCCGGGCGCGAGCAGCCGGAGAAGATCCTGGTGTGCGGCGGCTGCGCCAACATTCCGGGCGTCGCCGAGGTGATCTCCAGCCGCGTCGGTATATCCGCCGAGAAGGGCGATCCGCTCGGCCAGATGAAGTTGTCCTCACGCGCCAAGGCGCAGGCGGTGCAACGCGATGCCACGGCGCTCCTGACTGCGTGCGGGCTTGCACTGCGGAGTTTCGACTGACATGCCACGCATAAATCTACTTCCCTGGCGCGACGCGCAAAGGAAGGAGCGCAAGCTCGCCTTCCTGGTGGCGCTCGGGGTCGCGGTGCTCGCCGCCATGGTGACCACCTTCGCCGTCTACCTGATGTACGACTCGATGATCGCCGGCCAGCAGCGCCGCAACCAGTCGCTGCGCGGCCAGATCAAGCTGCTCGACAAGCAGATCGAGGAGATCAACAGCCTCGAGACCGAGAAGCAGCGCTTCATCTCCCGCATGGAGGTGATCGAGAAGCTGCAGCGCTCGCGGCCGGGAATCGTGCACGTGTTCGATGAGATCGTGAAGACGCTGCCCGACGGCGTGTATCTCACCGGCGTGCAGCAGATCAGCGCCGGCGCCGCCAAGCGCCTGAAGTTCGACGGCGTGGCGCAGTCGAGCACCCGCGTCTCCTCCTTCATGCGCAACATCGACGCTTCCGAGTGGCTGCGCAACCCGGAGCTCGAGGTGGTGCAGACCGCCAAGGGACCGGGCTCGCAATTCACCCTGACGGCCGACGAGGTGAGCGCGGGAGGCCAGGAGGAGCCCGGCAAGTCGTCGGTGCCGAAGGGCAAGATCCGCAAGGCTTCCTTAAGCGGCGGGGGAGTGCAGCAATGAACCTGCTCGAGGAACTGCGGTCACTCGATCCGCGCGACCCGGGCCGCTGGCCCTTCGCCATCCGCGTCGGCGCGGTGGTGCTGGCGTTCGTCGTGGCGAGCGCCTTGCTCGTCTATTACTTCGTCTGGAGCGCGCAGCGCCCCGAGCTGCAGCAGCGCGAGGCCGAGGAGCAGGGGCTGCGGGCGGAGTTCAAGACCAAACACGCCAAGGCGGTCAACCTCGAGGTCTACAAGCAGCAGCTGAAGGACATCGAGCGCTCCTTCGGCGCGCTGCTGCGCCAGCTGCCCGGCAAGACCGAGGTGCCGAGCCTGCTGGTCGACATCTCCCAGACCGGTCTGGCCGCGGGCCTGCAGGAGAAGCTGTTCCAGCCCGGGGCCGAGGTGAAGAAGGACTTCTACGCCGAGAAGCCCATCAAGATCCGCCTCACCGGCAGCTACCACCAGTTCGGCGAGTTCGTGAGCGGCATCGCGGCGCTGCCGCGCATCGTCACGCTCGACGACATCTCGATCAAGCCCGACAGCAAGGACGCCTACGACGCGCTGTCGATGGAGCTCACCGCCAAGACCTATCGCTACCTCGATGAGGAGGAGATCGCGGCGGCCGAGGCCGACAAGCGCGCCGCCGAGAAGGCCAAGCGCCACGGACCGGGTCCCGCGGGACCCGCCGGGACCTGACACGCATGAACACTCGAACTCGCCACAGTCTTAT